>NZ_LT575483.1:3157515-3328053 GCF_900086705.1 Massilibacillus massiliensis
AGATCCTTAACGCGGGTTTATCATTATTTAATGAGGAACGTTAGTACACAGGAATGTTTTTCTTAAACATTTCTGCGATAATTGCTTCCATTGTATACATGCCAGCCGGTTTGCCAATTAGTGATTTGATCGCGAAAATGGCACCTTGGCCAAAAGCGGCACGGCTGATGCTTTCGTGAGATAATCGTATGATTTGGTTTGGCATCCCGAAAATGATTTCATGACGGCCAACGATTCCGCCAACGCGGATCGAATTTAAGTGATCAGCTACAGAAAGCCCAAGTACATTGGCAATTTTCTTGGCTGTTCCGGATACCTCGGGTTTTCCTTTAAAGTGTTCTTCGACGATTTCAATATCAGCATGTGGTGTGATCTTCTGTAAAATTTGTGCAGCTACCATTAAGACATTAATCCCAAGCGTGATATTAGGTGAGTATAAAACGGGGGTGGATTTTGCTAAAGATTGCAGCAATGTCATATCTTCAGGTTCATAGTTTGAGATTGCGGATATGATGGGAATCCCTCTCAGCGCAACTTTATTACAATACAATTGAACACCCTTTGAGTGGGAGAAATCGACGATTGCATCGACTGGATTTTCAGAAAAAAAATCATCGTCAATGTCAGCTGCTGCAAAAATCTTCCCGGCATCATATTCGTAACCTAATAAACGGCTTGCGTATTTTTCATGATCTACAGTATTTTTACGAACTACCCACTGCAACGAGAATGAAGGGTCATGTAAAATTTCGCTGGCAATGATTTTACCAGTTTTACCAAATCCCCAAATGCCAATTTTAATCTTATCCATGTGATTTCCTCCTCTTTCAACGCCTACGAAGTTAGCTGACGGATTCGGACAGAAAGAACATTGCCCTACCTGATTAAGTAACAGGATTCACCCCAAAGATTGGATCCTCCGTTTTCGAAAATGAAATTCGGCGTCTACGATAAAATGACTTAGTTTTTATATGAATCATCTAGTGCCTAGTAATATCGGAGTCAGTGGGGTGAGCTTAAACGCTTTCCGTATAGATATTACTTGTCTAGTAGATGCATAAAACAATGTGGAAGAATGCAGATATATACAAAAAACTTTACAATGGATAAAAAAACAACATCGCAAGATAGAAAAAAATTGTAGCAAAGAAGAAAGTTACTGCTTGATCTTTTGCTACAATTTTATAGTTTTATTTCGTATGAATGCAAGGGAAATAAAGAAAGAAGCCATGATACTGGGCTCCTTCTAAAGTATGCATTTTGTTACTATTATTATAAAATACATGCTTTAAACCTGTCAAGAAAAAGGCGGATATAAGTTGTTGGGAGTCTATTTGGTGTTTTTGGAAAATGATGATATAATCTTTGAGAGTTTTGTATTATGAATATAAACTACAACATGTAGTTTAGGTGCTTGGAGAAGGGGTAAGGCGTTGTGAAAGAAAAAGAACTAGATCGTGGGTTGAAAGCACGGCATATCGAGTTAATTGCTTTAGGTGGTACGATTGGTGTCGGTTTGTTTATGGGATCAGCAAGTACGATTAAATGGGCGGGGCCATCTGTGATGATTGCATATGGGCTAGCGGGAATTATTATGTTTTTTGTTATGCGTATTATGGGGGAAATGCTTTATTTGGAGCCAGTTACAGGATCGTTTGCTACTTATGCGCACAAGTATATAAGTCCTTTCGCAGGTTATCTAACTGCGTGGTGTTATTGGTTTTTATGGGTGACGGTGGGAATGTCTGAGGTAACGGCAATTGGCATTTATATGAATTACTGGTTTCCTGATTTGGCTCAGTGGATTCCGGCATTAATCGGAGTTGGAATTGTGGCGTTGGCAAATTTAGTTTCGGTTAAATATTATGGAGAATTTGAATTTTGGTTTGCACTCATTAAAGTAACTACGATCGTAGCTATGCTGGTTGTCGGATTTGGTGTAATCTTTTTTGGCATTGGAAACGATGGAGTTGCTATGGGCGTTGGAAATTTATTTCAACATGGTGGATTTTTTACCGGCGGGCTAGAAGGATTTATTTTTGCATTATGTCTTGTGACGGCATCATATCAAGGCGTAGAGCTTGTTGGGATTACCGCTGGTGAAGCCAAAGATCCTAAGAATACACTACGTAAAGCAATTCAAAATATTATTTGGCGTATTTTACTTTTCTATGTCGGTGCGATCTTTGTGATTTTATCCATTTATCCTTGGAATCAAATTGGTACAATTGGCAGCCCTTTTGTTATGACCTTTGCTAAAGTAGGCATTGCTTCAGCCGCTGGTATTATTAATTTTGTTGTACTAACTGCTGCAATGTCCGGGTGTAACAGTGGAATTTACAGTGCTGGTAGAATGTTGTACACGTTAGCTAAAAACGGACAAGCACCAAAATTTTTAGGTGAAGTATCATCGAAAGGTGTTCCAAGTAATAGTATTAAAATAACAATCGGCTGTTTGTTGATCGGCGTATTTTTCAACTATATGTATCCAAATTCTAAATTGTTTGTCTACATATATAGTGCAAGCATTCTTCCGGGGATGGCTTCGTGGATCGTATTATGTATAAGCCAGATTAAATTTCGCAGAAAGTGGAAAACGGCAATGCCAAAGCATCCTTTTAAATCGGTCTTTTTTCCGATCAGCAATTATATTACATTAATTTTTTTGCTGCTTGTCTTGGTCGGCATGTGGTTTAATGAAGATACAAGAGGTGGATTAATTGCCGGAGCGGCATTTTGCGTTTTTATTACGATTTGCTATTATAGTCTTGGAATACAGAAACGTTCAATAGAAAAACAGATGGATAACGATTAAGAAGTTATTTACAATTGTTATTTACATGTTGACAAATTTATTTAAAACCAGTATAGTAGATAAAAACAATTGTGTTTTAAAAATATATATCTATAAATGTGATGAGGGAGAACGTCGTGTTTGGATGCGTTTCAGAGAGCCGGTGGTAATGGTGCGAATCGGTAGCGCTAGAGATACGAGAATCACTCCTGAACAGCAAGGCTGAATGAAGTAAGCTGCGCCGATCTCTACTCTAAAGAGTGCAGTCGTTATCCTGCTAAGGTTGTTGGACCTGATGAGAGATATGGATCATTTTGATCTGTAAAAAGGGTGGTACCGTGAGAGATATACCTCTTGCCCCTTTAAGTCTATTGGCTTAAGGGGGCAGGAGGTTTTTTGTTTTTGTAAAAGCAAGATTTCTTATTGATAAAACACAGTAGCTTTGATGATTAAGCGTATAAGTAAAGGTAAAAACCAAGGAGGATTCAAGTGATGAATTTTTTAGAAAAAACGGCGCAATTTATTTGTAAGTACATGACATTGTGGGTGGTTGTAATTTCAGGAATTGCGTTTTTCAATCCAGCACCCTTTAAACCTATAGGGCCGTATATTTCTTATATGCTGGGCGTCATCATGCTGGGCATGGGGCTGACCATGTCGGTGCGGGATTTTCAATTGATTTTAACGCAACCTAAAGATGTATTTTATGGCGTGTTTTTTCGGTATTTGATCATGCCGTTGGTTGGGTATGGTGTTGCGAAAGTATTGGGATTATCGCCGGCGTTGGCTGCCGGTATGGTTCTCTTGGGCGCGTGTCCAAGTGGAACAGGGTCGAATGTGATGACCTATATTGCAAAAGGTGATACAGCCTTGTCAGTTACGATATCGAGTGTCAATACGATATTGGCGCCTGTGCTTACCACCTATATTTTTTCCTGGCTTGCCGGTTCTATGATTCCGATCGATGTTGGTGCCTTGCTGCTCGATATTATTAAAATTGTTTTAGTCCCAGTTGGCTTAGGGGTTGCTCTTCATACAGCTGCACCTAAATTAATTGAGAAAATTACCAAAGTTGTACCGGCTGTTTCGGTGATTTTTATCATTGCAATCATGGCATCCGTGGTAGCATTAAATGCGGAAAAGATGGCAACAATGGCACTCATTTTATGTTTGGCAGTGGCAGTTCATAATATTGTTGGGCTAGTGCTTGGTTATTACGCCGGAAAAACGGTTGGAATGTCAGAGCGAAAATCCAGAGCTGTTACATTTGAAATTGGTATGGAGAATTCGGGCCTTGCTGTGGCCTTGGCTTTGGCGCATTTAGATCCGATAGCGGCACTACCGGCTGCGGTTATGTCAGTATGGGAATATGTTACAGGCAGCCTTCTTGCCAGCTACTGGGGCAATCGTCAAACAGAAGAAAGCAGTGAAGCAGAAGAAAGTCAAATATTAGTATAATTTAAAAGAAGAAAGGATAAAAAGAATGTTACAAGACTATGTATTACGCTATGGTGCCGGTGAAATGGTTCTGCGTATAGAAAAAGAAAAAGTATTGCAAGTGATAGAAAGCAATCCAGTTACGTTTGAAAAAACAGAGGAGGAGATTCTTGCCGATGCGCTTGCACAGCCGATTGGCAGTGCAAGGTTAAGTGAGTTGGTGCATCGCGGTGAAAAAGTATGTATTGTAATCCCAGATGTAACACGTGCTTGGCAAAAAACGAGTTTTTATTTGCCGAAACTTATTGAGGAACTTGAGCAAGGCGGCATTCAAGATGAGGATATTGTGTTTATCTGTGCGTTGGGCACACATCGTGGTCAAACTGCCGAAGAACATAGGATGCTGTTGGGCCCTGCATTGGCGGATCGATTTACTGTGGTTGATCACGACTGTTATGATAAAGATAAATTAAAATATTTAGGAAAAACAACGTATGGGACACCGGTGTGGATAAATAAGACGGCAATGGACTGTGATCATATTGTTTTGGCAGGCGGTATTGTTTATCATTTTCTGGCAGGATGGGCAGGCGGACGAAAGTATATTTTGCCGGGGATATCTTCTTATGAAACGGTAATGGCAAATCACAGTTTATCTTTAAACCCTGAACGAGGCAAGGGTCCGCAGCCAGATGTACGCTCAGGCAATATAGAAAATAATCTTTTGCACTTGGATATGCTCGAAGCGGCTAGTTTTGTAAGGCCAACATTTATGTTTAATGTGATCATAGCCGAAAATAGAATTGCTGGTGCTGTAGCAGGAAACTATATTGCGGCGCATGAAGCAGGGCGGAATATGGTAGATGCGATTGATGGTGTCAGCATTGAAGAAAGAGCAGATCTTGTGGTTGCGTCTGCAGGCGGCAGTCCCAAAGATGTGAATTTATATCAATCGATTAAAACTTTGATTAATGCACGAGAGGCGGCAAATCCTGGTGGAACGATCATTATGCTAACAGAATGTCCGGAAGGTTTGGGCGGCAATGCTGATGTGCAGGATATGATTTTAAATTATGATACGGTTTTAGAACGTGAAGATGCATTGCGAGCGGATTATAGTATTTCTAAATATGTAGCGTATTATTTTTGCGAAACAGCGGAAAAGTATAATTTGATTTTGGTTTCCTCATTAGAAGAAAATTTGTTAGCAAAAGCAAAGATTCAAATTGTAAAAACGTTGGATGCGGCAATGCAGCTTGCACACAGCAAAGGGCAAGTTTATCATACCGTTCATGTGATGCCACATGCAGCGAATACTCTGCCAAGGGTAAAATAACGGAAAACTGTCCAATCTTTCAAAATGGAGGTATCGCATTTTAATGCGACACCTCCATTTTGATTCTCGTCCTTGTCTTTTTTTAAGTTTTTGCCCTTTGTTAGTTCATTCCTTTTAATAGTGATAAAAAATGCTGGCTGCTGGCCGAGAGTCGGCGGTTTCTTAGCCAAGCAACAACCGTTTGAGTGGATACAGTGGGATCAATAATCGTTTTGTAGGTCAACGTCGCATCTTCAATAAGCCCTTCTGTTGATTTAGGAACGAGAGCCATACCAAAGCCCATTTTTGCACAGAGGATATTCATAATAATACCGTCGCAGGAGCAGATGATATTTGGCGTAAATCCGGCTTTGTTGCACCAGTTGATCAGCATGGATTTCCAGCGGATTGGAACGATAAGTGGTTGATGCTCCAGTTCGATGATGTGTACACTTGCAGGATCTTCACCACAATAACAAGCGCCTTTTTTCATCGCCAATACTAATGGTTCAGGCGGAAGGGTAATCGATTCATACGTGTCTGCATCAAATGGTGTTCGAATGATGCCCACTTCGATAATGCCTTTATTTAGAAGTTCTAAAATACGGAAACCGTCACCTTCCCATAATTGAAATGTGACGGCAGGGTACAATTGATGAAATTGATGAATTAAATTTGGCAGCAGTATGGCTCCCGAAGTGGTAACTGTACCGATAGAAATGGTTCCAACAAGCCCAGAGTGTAGTTCTTTAATTTCTTTTTTAGTTCCTTCTACTAATTCTAAAATGTGTTCCACGCGTTCATGCATTAAATGTCCGGCTTCGGTGAGCTTAATTCTACGGCTGCCGCGTTCAAATAATTGTACGCCTAAATGTTCTTCAAATTGTTTGATTTGCCGGCTAAGGGCTGGTTGGGCGATATTTAATCGTTTAGCCGCATTGCTGATATTTCCTTCTTCGGCAATTGTGTAAAAATATTTCATATCTCTAATATCCATATTGAGCTCCTAACTATAATAATTTGATATACAAGACATACTTTTTTGATAATTTTATTATAGTTTTGTCTATGCTATAATGCAAGAAACCTACTATAGTTATTGCAATGTATCTTGAAAGAAGGAACTTGAATGTTAATTGAACGATGGAAAAAGAATTTGGCTATTTTATGGTCGGTTCAATTTATTGGAATGTGTGCGATTACGGGGGTGATTTCGTTCTTACCGCTCTACGTAGGTCATTTGGGAATTACAAGTGAGGCGAGAATGGCTTTATGGTCGGGTGTATTGATGGGAGCGGCATCTCTTTGTGCCGCGATTTCAAATCCTTTACTATGAAAACCTCTTCTATATCCTAGAAAAAGGACGCACAAAGACAAGCCCTATAATTCAGGACAAAAAATATCGTATATAGACAATCAGGTTGTAGCTGTGGTGGGGCGCTCCCAACCCAAAGCCGCTAATTTCTTCAAATAGGATTGTATTTTCTTCTCTCGGTTAAATTGATTGTAATATTCCGAACCTAACTCTCGATAAGGAACTTTTGCTTTTAGTATGTAGTAAATAGCGATTAGTATGGAATGAGCCACAGCTACGGCGGCTCTGCTTTTTCCTCTTCGCGCTGCAATCCGTTGATATTGAGCTGAAAAAAAGCTTCCCTTCGTCTTTTGCGCAGCCTTAGCACATTGTACTAACATAGCTTTTAATGTTGTATTTCCATGCGTAGTTTTTCCACTCTTTCGTTTCCCTGCACTCTCATGGTTACCTGGCGCCACACCAGCCCAAGAACTAATATGTCTTTCGGTTGGAAACCGATTCATATTTAATCCGATTTCCGCTAAGATTGTTTCTGCACTGATTCTCCCAACACCCGGTATTTCATCTATGGCTGCGATGGCTTCTTCATATTTGTTCAAGTAGTCTTTGATTAGTTTGTCCATATCTTCGATACGTTTTGTCATATCGTCAATATGATCCAAGACATTACGAAGCAATCTGCGTTGCAAGGGCGAAATAATTCCATCAACGCAAGCCATGATTTCATTGAGTTTAGCGTGCATACTAGGATGAAGCAGCCTTAAAATCTCGTCTTCATCAAGCTTTTTATCTTGGACAATGCTTTCCAAAAGTCGCCTGGAACTCTTGCCGTTGATGGCACTTACTACACTGGATAGTTTCACATTGGCTCCTTCTAGCATTTTCTGCAATCGGTTCAGCTCTCGGCTTCGCTCATCAATCAAGCTCTTGCGATAGCGAGAGATTTCCCGTAGTTCCCGTTGTTCACGGTCTGGAATATAGCTTGCTTTTAGTAACCCATGTCGAAGAAGATCGGCAATCCATTCTGCATCTTTGACGTCGGTCTTACGACCAGGCAAAGCTTTCATGTGCTGGGCATTTACTACCATGGCATTGAGATCGGAAAGCTCAAAGATATTGTACAATGGTTTCCAGTAGGAAGCGGTACTTTCCATGGCAATCATTTGACAACCGGCGTCAACTAACCAAGCTGATAAATCTCTCAGTTCTTTTGTCGTTGTACCAAACTGACGAAGTTGCTGCTTTCCACCACAGATTAGACAGGCAACTATCATCTTTTTGTGTACATCAATCCCACAACAACGCTCATAAGTTATGTCCACAATACCATCCCCTTGTAGATAAAATATGGCGTGACTTCCTGTAAGTTATTACTTTACTACACGTCCTTTCGCCCGAAGGGGCTGGACAATATGTGGTGCAAGCAGGAAATCATATCAATTTTGGGGTCGAGTTCTTGACTCAAAAAGAATCGACCTTATGCCATACTTTAATTATACATCATTGTTTTCGTTCATGGTGATGCTACCGCTTGCGTTGCATCTTATTTTGGGGGGCAATCGCCGATCGAAAAGGGCGCAAACCTATGGTTGAAAAGGTATTATTGATGTTTGGGTTGATTATGATTATCATGGGGTACGCATCAAATGTATATCAGCTATTGATTTTACGTATGTTGCAGGGATTTTGCGGTGGATTTGTTGCTGCTTCGACTGCGCTGGCGGTGAGCATGTCACCGAATGAAAAAATTCCTTTTACTGTAGGTATGCTGCAAACGGCCTTAATTGTCGGCGGTGCAGTAGGACCAATGCTTGGTGGAATGATTGCAGATTCTTTTAGTTATCGTGCTCCATTCCTCGTATTTGGCGGCTTATGCATTTTGGCGTTGGTTGTGAGTCATTTCGCAGTGAAAGAAACATTTAAGCCCATTACTAGCCGTGAGAAACCATCATTGAAAACAGTGTTTCACTACATTTGGTCGTTGGGAGACTTAAAATTGATGTTGCTTGTGCAATTTTTAGCGCAGTTTGCAATTCAAAGTATTGGGCCGATTTTACCTATCTATATTTTATCCATGGTGCCTAATCATGAAAATCTTGCCAGTATTTCTGGTACGATTATTGCAATTGGCGGGATAACAAGTGCAATTGCTTCGGCGAGTATGGGATTGTTAAGCAAATATTTTTCTCATAAACGAATTTTGATTGTGGCTGCTTTTCTTGGGGGAATATCTTTTGTGGGGCAGATCGTCGCACATGACATTATGACTTTGTCTATACTGCGAGCGATGAATGGACTTTGTGTTGGTGCGATGATTCCAAGTTCCAATACAATTATTGCTTATTTAATCCCGGAAGATAAGCGTGGTGCGGCATTTGGTATTACGAGTGGTGCGTCACTCATGGGAAATGTATTTGGTCCAATTTCTGCAGGTGTCATGTCTATGGTGTTGGGGATGACCGCTATCTTTTGGATTACGGCAGGTTTATTTTTATTGGTTGCCGTTTTATTATTTTTTCAAATTAGAGGTAATTACGTGACTTGTCAAAAACAAACAGGTGCAACGATATAATTTAATGAAGGCTATACAAGGTGGGGTGTTGCATATAAAATGCGGCACTCCTGTTTTCATACCGCATAAAATAAAATAGGAGGCGATGGGATGGCATATAAAATTATTGTCAATCGGCAGGAAAGAAGACTGATGCTTTATCGGGATGGTGCTATGGAGAAATCTTATCCTGTCGGTATTGGCAAAGTACTTACGCCGACGCCGATCGGTACTTATACGATTATCAATAAAGTACCAAATCCCGGAGGGGCTTTTGGCGATCTGTGGATGGGATTAAGTAAACCGCATTATGGTATCCATGGAACGAATAATCCGTCCTCGATTGGCAAAGTCGTATCGCGCGGATGTATTCGTATGTACAATAAAGATGTACTTGAGTTATCTCGGATTGTGCCAATTGGGACAGTTGTAACAATTACACAATAGAAATTTTTAAAATTGCATCGTTAGTAAAAAGGGATTTTCGAACTGTATTGACAGCGGAAAATCCTTTTTGTTTTATATCTGTATAAGAAAAATAAAATCTTTGAAAAACGTAAAAACACATACAATGATAATTTTGCGTGATTTTGACAATTCTTTTACATAATCTTCTATGGAATGTTGATACTAAGAAAAAAAGGAGGAATGTAAGTGACGCACGATAAAAATTCTTTAATTCCGAGTCAAGATGAAACGAATCGTGGCGATGTGGAGTCTATCGCAGGCCGAGGTGATGCTTGTGGGACAAACAATCCAGATCGCCATTTTGATGTACATGAAAATGCGAAAAAATTTTATGATATTGAAAAATCACCGGAGTCCATGGAAGCGGTTCATAAATGGCAGCGTCAGCATATTCAGACACATGACCAAGGAAAAGAAGGTTATCCTTTAAATGTTATCTTGGATCCGGCGATGCGTGAAATGTATCAGCATGTTCATGAGCAAGGGCTTACCAATGTATTTGATCGGTTTGAGCAACAAGAAAAAATTCGCTGTAATTTTTGTTCATCTGGCTTATCTTGCCAATTATGTGCAAATGGTCCGTGCCGTATCAATGCCAAAACACCAAGAGGAAATTGTGGCGTAGATGCAGATGTAATGGTGGCGAGGAATTTTGTTTATCGGCATGTTACGATCGGAACTTCGGCTAATATTTTTCATGCGCAACAGGCCGCACGTACATTAAAAGCAGCGGCAGAAAGCCCACAGAGTGGATTGAAAATTCGCGATAAAGAAAAACTGCTCAAATATGCTAAAATGGCGGGCTTAAATCATCATGGGGATATCAATACCGTTGCAGTTCAATTTGCCGATTGGGTGCTAAAAGATATAAGCAGAGCCTATTGGGAAGAATCTACAATGACAAAAGCTTTTGCGCCAAAAAAACGGCAAGAATTATGGCGTAAGTTAAATTTATTCCCCGGCGGTGGATTTAGTGAAGTTGCACTGGCGCAGACAAAGTGCATGACCAATCTAAATGCTGATCCTGTGGATTTTCTACTTACCTCTGTAAGATTAGGTATTGCAAATGAATATCAAGGGTTATTTGCACTTGATATTTTACAGGAAATCTTGATGGGAACACAGAAAATAAGGACTGCAAAACAAAATATGGGTTTATTGAAAAAAGATATGGTAAATATTATTACCAATGGACATATGCCGTTAACTGCTCATGTTGTGATTGAATTGGCTTCAACACCAGAATGGCAAGAAAAAGCTCGTAAGGCAGGAGCGAGTGGGCTTCAAATTCTTGGACATGTATGTGAAGGACAACAATTGCTCAACTATGAGGCAACTGGGCAAATGAGTGCTTATGGCGGACAAGAAGGGGAATGGCTGTCGGAAGAGTATCTGCTGGCGACGGGTGCGATTGATTTATTTATGTTTGATTATAATTGTACAATTCCGACGCTTCCTTTATACGCTAAACGGTTTGGGACAACGATGGTTAGTACGCATGAAGTGATTCGTATGCCGGGGACTGAAGTTATAGAGTTCAAGCCGGAAGAAATGCAAGCCCAGGCTGAAAAAGTTTTGACGATGGCAATTGAAGCGTATGCAAAGCGCAAAGCCGAAAATCGGGAAATTTACATTCCGCAATATGTATCAGAGTGTATGGTTGGCTTTAGTACAGAGTCAGTAAAGGCTGCTTTAGGCGGTTCTTGGAAACCTTTGATTGATGCGATTGTTGCAGGTAAAATTCGTGGTATCGCAACTGTAGTCGGTTGTACAACAGCGCGCTATGGACAGGGTGGCAGCAATATCTTTAGAATTACAAAAGGATTGATTGAAAACAATATATTAGTTCTGTCAGGTGGCTGTACCTCTTCGGTAATGCAGTATAGCGGATTAACGAATCCTAAAGCTGCTGACGAAGCTGGTGATGGATTAAAAGAAGTATGCAAAGCGTTAGGAATTCCTCCGGTATTATCTTATGGCGCTTGTGTGGACATCGGAAAAATGACACAAACGGCGAAAGAAATCGCCGAAGCTTTAGATGTAGATACCAATATGCTGCCATTGGTTATTGGGGCACCTGAATATTTAGAGCAAAAGGCAGTTGCAGATGCTTGTACAGCAATTGCACTTGGCTGGCTAGTGCATGTTGCACCAGTTCCTTCAGTGACTGGTAGTGATCTGGTCGTAAAAACGTTGACTGAAACAACAGAAACGCTGGGACTTGGTAAATTAACGGTGGAAACCAGCGCGGATAAGACCGTTCAAATTTACGTGGATCATATAGAAAATAAACGAAAAGAACTGGGAATATAAATTAAATCCGCGTAGTTTGATACGAGCTAGCTATAGAGCAGGCAACGATGTAATCAATTTTCTGATTGCAAGTTGTCTGTTTTTAAATGTAAAAGCATTTGCTCAAAAAATCAAAATAAACTGTGTTTTGACTCATTATGAACTATAGGCATCATCATCATTTATATTTATTATAGAAAAAATTTAAAAAACAAATATTTGCTTATTAATCACGGGATATATAAATAAATGCTTTAAAATTAAATAAATTAGTCTATTTTTATTTTAAAAAATACTGTATAATTTTATATGTATACATTATTTTTCGGAGTATTATGTTTGAAAGTAATAATAATGATGTTAGAATAGAATAGGCATCGCAACAAAGATGTATTTATTCGAAAATGGATCACAAAATTAAAGTAGGTGTAAATATTGAAAAAAGAGCTTTTTAAATCACTACATTTCCAAGTTTTTGCTTCTATTATTCTGGGTATTTTAGCAGGCTATTGGTTTCCTGCATTCGGCGAGAGCATGAAACCGTTTGGCGATGCTTTTATCAAATTAATAAAAATGATTATAGGACCAATTATTTTCTGTACAATTGTTTGTGGTATTGCAGGTATGGGAGATATGAAAAAGGTCGGCAGAGTCGGTGGAAAGGCATTACTTTATTTCGAAGTAGTTACGACATTTGCTTTCTTATTTGGGTTGATCTTAGTAAATTGGTTACAGCCGGGAGCGGGGATGAATATTGATGTCAATAGTCTGGATCCGGCAGCTGTTGCAATGTATACAAATGGAGCGCAGCAGAGTCATCATGGAGTAGATTTTTTCATGAATATTATTCCAAACACAGTAATTGATGCCTTTGCAAAAGGTGAAATACTACAAATTTTATTATTTTCTGTAATGTTCGGGTGGGCATTGTCCAAGTTTGGAGCGAAAGGTCAAAGACTTTTAGATCTTATTGGCGACGTATCACACGTTTTATTTAAATTAGTTGATATTATTATGAAATTGGCACCACTGGGTACGTTTGGCGCCATGGCATTTACGGTTGGTAAATATGGTATTGGATCTCTGGAATCCTTATTAAAACTATTAGGTACCTTTTATTTTACTTGTTTTATTTTTATCGTTTGTGTTATCTGGCCGATTGCAAAATGGGCAGGTATTCGTTTTAAGAAATATATTGCTTATTTTAAAGAAGAGTTATTGGTTGTATTTGGCACAGCTTCTTCAGAAAGCGTTTTGCCGCGTATGATGGAAAAACTCGAAAAAGCCGGTTGTTCTAAATCTATTGTGGGACTTGTCATTCCAACTGGGTATTCTTTTAATCTTGATGGTACTTCCATTTACTTGACAATGGCAGCCATTTTTTTGGCGCAAGCGACAAATACGGATCTTACACTGATTCAGCAGCTTACGATTGTAGCTGTTTTGCTCTTGACTTCAAAAGGTGCTTCAGGCGTTACCGGAAGTGGTTTTATCATTTTAGCAGCAACGTTAGCAACGATGCCGATGATACCAGTAGGTGCTCTTGCCCTAATTTTTGGAGTCGACCGTTTTATGACACAGGGTCGGGCATTAACGAATCTCATTGGGAATGGCATTGCCGCAATTGTAATGGCCAAATGGGAAAATGAACTTGATATGGAAACGTTAGAACGTGTGATGTACAATCCGGAAGATGCAGAGGCTGCAGAAGATGCAGCGGATCTAGAGAATGTCCAAGATTCGCACGAGTCTACAATATAAACCATGAATGAAAGGAGTGCTGCATTAAAAATGCGGCACTCCTTTCATTTTCGTCTCTATAAACCATTCAAATAATTGAGCAGAGCTTATACAAGCCAATGGAAGTAAAGTCTCAGCTGCGTAACGGTATTGTTTTTCAGAGGAGGATTCTTCAACTTGGGACATGAAGTCGCGCGCGATCATTGCATCGCTGTACAATAGGTCAATTGGAGATTTAATTGGTTTCATTGAAGGTGTATAAAGTGAGAATTCTTCAAGATGGTTCTCAACCCAACGTTCAAATTTTTTATGCCCATGAAATAAATAACCACAGACATGATGGGGTACTGACATATCTTGCAAGAGATGTGCAGCTGCACCTAGAAAGAAAAAGCTATTGTTTAAATCTTGTTTTTTTGCTAGCCGGCATGCCTTTGTAAGATAAACAGAGAAATCGTATACCCCAGGCGAAAAGTGCCACAACCCTTTTTTAGTAACAGGGTTGAAAAAATGATTGATATTCTTGAATTGCAAATCTGCCCAGACAACACCTTCTTGCAGGGCTGGTAGATGATTCGTCAGCATATCAATGTGCTCTGTATGACGACCCTGTTGATTAAGGATCGAAAGTGCCTGCAAATTGCAAAATTTATGTGTCTGACAAATAAGTTTAGGGTTTTGGGGGACATCTAAAAGGTATTGCAAAGGGGCGGAGAAAGTACCAAGTATAGAAAGACCGAGATTTAAATAACGTGCAGAGGTGATTGTCATAAGGCCATCCTCCGCTCTGGCTCTAAGCTATTTGTTAGGTGGCTGCATATCGCAGTCGTTGCTTGTGAATTCGGGAGTTTAAACATTTTTTCCGAAAGCGCGGCCCGTTTTGCAGGAGAATTGATCAGTTGTGTGATGTGCGCGAACAATTGATGTTTATTATGTGCCCAATACGCCAATTTTTGCGTTTCTAAGAATTTGGCATTTTCTTCTTCAATGCCTGGAATTGGTGAAAATAATAGCAAGGGTGTAGCTGTTGCGAGTGCTTCTGTTATCGTGAGTCCTCCCGGTTTTGTAATAAGCAAATCGGTGTCTTTCATATAAAAAGCAATTTGATCAGTATATCCATACACGTGAAAGTTTTTTTTGTCGGCGGCAAACTTTTCTAATTGTTTCTGCCGTTCATGATCTTTTCCCGTAATAAAGGTAATTTCGATATGCGGTGGTAAGCTCTGTAGTACTTGAAGGAGGTCTGACATACTACTAGCTGTTTGACCGCTTGTCATAACCAAAATTTTATTTAAATTATGTTGCCTAGAAGCAGAAGGCGTGAAATTTGAACCAATAGGAATTCCACTTGGGATTACGGAGTGAATAGGCGGCCTATTATGCTTGATTTGAGAAACTAAAGAGGGATGCGCAACAAAATACTGGTCAACATTCGCAACGTCCCAGACAGGATGTATGGTATAGTCTGTTACAATGCCGACCAGTTTAAAAGGTGCATGATATTTTTGTTTGTAGGCTGCCGCCGCGGCTAAAGGGAAAAAATGTGTACAAATTACCATAGCGGGATGCTCTTGCTCTACCAATCTGGCAATGATTCGCCGATTCATTTTTGCAAGGAGGTTGTGAATATTATCAAATGATTCTGTTTCACTGATTTTGCAAATTTGACGGAAAAAGGCAGGCTTATAGTCAAGTAATTTTTGATATGCTTTGCTTAAAAAATAGTTGATATGATAAGGTTCAATTTGCAGAAAATCGATTACCTTTACTGTATATCCGAGAGAATGCAGCGCTTGATTCATGTTGAAAGCTGCCTGATTATGACCGTTGCCAATCGAAACAGTTAAAATCAATATGGTATGCATTCTAAACACCTCGCACTTAATCATTCGTGTATTTGTCTCCATTATAGCTTAGGAAAAAAAGTGAAGGATTAAGGCCAGATTATTTTTTTGTTAAGTTTTAAACAGCATATTTATATGCTGGGAGCGTAAACGATAACGCCGTTTTTTTCAGAGTCAGCGTAAAATGATTTGATACTTTGTATATCCCAATTATCCTTCATCCCGTAGAGTTTAAATACCATAGGTAAATTCATTCCGCATATTAAAGCGGTGTTATGCAAGCGGTTTAGTTTATTGAGTAAAATTGCAACTTCATTAAAAGCAGTACTGCCGTAGATATCGCAGAGAATTAAGAGATTTTCTGTATATGTTTCCAAGTACTGCTCGATCATGCCTATGTATTGTTGTTTATTTGCATCTGTTAGCATGATATAATCAATATCAGGATTAGAATAGAATCTTTTCATGGAATTATAAATTTCTTCGGCCAGATTTCCATTGGATACAGTTAATAAGTTCATGACATTCACTCCTAACTAAATTCTGAATTAAAAATCAGCGGGCTGAATTTGTTTAAGAAAAATCGATTTCATGTCTGTATAATACTCGGTTAAGAGATGAAAAGTCAATGAATTTTGTTAAAATTATGTTAAAAATCTAGCAATATAACATTTAAATGTTATATTGTCTAACTAAAAACTATTAAATTAACAAAAATATAACAAAAATAAATGTTATATTATAAATAATTTTTGAGGTATATAAGAATGAAAACATTAAAGCGGAGGAATGAGATTTTAGATTATTTAAAAAAAAATAACTCCGTAAATATAACGGAGTTAGCAGAAATTTTAAATGTGTCTTCTATGACTGTTCGTCGCGATTTGAATCTATTTGCGGAACAAGGAATTGTTACACTAGTTCACGGTGGAGCAGTGCTGAATCATGGGGCAACACTGATCCACAATATGGCGTTTAGAGAGGAAAAATTACGCAAAGAGAAAAATTATATTGCGAATTTTTGCGCGAACTTGATTCATGAAGGATCTGCTATTTTTATTGATTGCGGGTCAACGACAAAAGAAATTGCGGAAGCTATTTTACAAAAGAAAAATATTGTCGTTATGACAAATTCTTTGCCGGCTGCGAATATACTCAGCGCAGCAAAAAACATTAAGTTGATCATGCTGCCAGGCATATTTCGTGAAAAACCTCAAGGTTTTTTTGGGCAAATGACAAGTGCCTTTATCAGTAATTTTAGAATCGATATATTGTTTCTTGGCGCGGATGGTTTAGATATACTTCGAGGTGCTACTAGCCCCGATATCATGGACGGTGAAACTAAGCGATCTTTAGTCAAACAGGCGAGAAGGGTTGTCCTCGTGATTGACCACACCAAATTAGGGTATGGATCCTTTATGACAGTCGCTTCTTTACAAGAGATTGATACAATTGTTACGGATAAAGAAGCGGATATCGAAATGATTGAAGAAATAAAAAAACAAGGGGTAGAAGTTTTTCTCGTTTGAATAATAGATGGATCATTTTTGGTAGATACGTTTATTAGTACATAAGTTTAATTAAATATTCGATGCCTTTATTCGGATTGGGTACATTCACATCGAGTACATAGAGTAAGTTGAGTGTGAATCCGATGAAAAATAATACGAGGAAAGCAATTAGCTCACCGCGTTGTTTTTTCTTCAATAAGGGGGGAAGTTCGACTAACCCGATAAAAATGAAAGCACAGATTAATAGAAATAGTTTCATTTTTATGTGCACGCCCTTTCGTTATTCTGCCGTTTTTTCTGTTCGTGTAGTCATACCGATATTGCGAAGTTTTGCCTTAATTTCTACGTCGATCTCTAATTTTTGAAATTCTTCTGGCCAGCGAGTTTTTAGCTCTTTCCATTCTTTTGGGTACTCGCGATGAATTTCTTCACCAAATTTAAAAACATCCGCCCCTAATTCTTTTTGCGCTTTATCAATCGCAGCGTCGATTTCTTCTCGTATAACGATTGCTTGTTTGGCCTCTATTTCTTTAAAGATTTCGGGCGTAGTTAAGCGCAAATCTGTCCATTGTTCGGAAATATTACCCATTTCAGTAATTTTAACATGCATAACGTATTTCTCGTTGATGTGCTTTGCTTCAACATTACTTGAAGCTTTTATGATCTCTAGTCCGACAGGTTTAGTTTCATCGCCGGGGGAGCCAACGATTAAAGAACCGCTTTTTACTTGACCTAGGATCCAAAGTAAACCGCGGGTTTCTTTTTTATCCAGCCAACCGATCAGCTTGTCTTCATTGAAAACTGCAGTACCTTCAAGTCTTAATTTTTTCTTAACTTTTTCATCCTTTTTTTCTTCTATAACCCGAATCCCCGGAATAAAAGGCGCACTGGTTTTATTGGAAAGTGTTTTTAAAACATCGTGCGTCGTTATTTTTGCGATTTGAGATGTAGCCACAGTTGCTTTTGCTAAGCTTTCAATTGCTTTTGCAGGAAGTTTTTCTTGGGGGTGCTCTGCTTCTAATACCTCTTTTGCTTTACCATGTGCGATAAATATATAGCGTGTGCGCCTATCTTCTTGGTCTCGGTCGAATAGATCTAGCAGTGGAGCAAAGCCCATTTTTGCCGCTTCCTCGCCGATGACGATAATTTTCATTTGTCCTAAGTAAAGTTTTCGATCTGATTCTGTCGTTGCAGAGCGTAGTGCTTCTTGCATTGTTCTCCCGGTAGTTGAAAGAGTAAAAATCGCTTTTTCATTCGATTCTTCCCCCGTTTTTGATTTCATTGCACCCGGCTTAAGAATTTGAACTGTAATATTTATCTGATCATCTTCTGTTTTATCAATACCGATGCCCTGCACAATACTTAGATTGCCCAGCTCACGGCGATTCCAGCAGCCACTTAGGAGGAGACAGAGTATTACGAGTAAGATTATGTGAATGATTTTTTGTCTGGACATGATGTCTTTTCTCCTTTTTTACGAATAATAGATAGTAGTAAAAGAAGAGCTGGAATAAGTAAGATAGCAAACAGGCTGTACCAAATGAAAATTTTGTAATTCAAAAATTCAAATTGTTGAACTACATTTGGGGCGATAAAAATAGCTAAAGCAACGATGATTGTACCTAATGGTAATACCACAGGTTTATAATCTTTTAACTGGAATAGCTGGCCTATACTCAAGGCAGCTAAATAATAGAGCATAGAAACTTGTACTACGATCCCGCATAACCATACGGCTAAATGAACGACTTCGATATGTTCTAAAAAATCACCGATGCTTACTAACTTAATTGCTTCATAGAAGGGAAACAGATGTATTTTGGCATCCGCCGCACCAAAAATTGCCAGAATGGATATGGAAATGAGCAAAACATTCAGATCAATTAAAAGATAAGTGAAAAAAATTGTAGATTTAACTTTTCGAAAGTCATTTAAAAATGGCAAAAGCATTGCTATAGCCAAAATTTCTACAGAGCGGCTTGCCACAGCAACTCCGCCATAAAAGATCGGTAAAAGTCCGTCCTCCATAAATGGTAACAATGCTTTGAAATCCATAAATTTGAGCATGAATACAGTGATGACAATAACAGCAAGGATTGTAACCGGTACAAAAATTTCTGTTAAACGGACAATGACTTCAATGCCCTTTTTCACTGCATACGCACAGACAAGCATAAAAGAAATGAGAAAAAATGTGATGGGGGTTTCGGGCATGATCACAATGACTAAAAAGTAACAAAATTCAACCATAAGCACAGCTGTTAAATGAATAAAAAAGCATACATAAATAAAGCCTATGATTTTGCCGAATTTTCCAGCAATAATTGAACTGTATTGAATAATTGTTTTGTTGGGAAATCTTCTCCATAAAAAGTAAACTGGAGCAGTTAATGCTAACTGAATAGGCAAAGCAATCAAGATAGACATCCATAAATCTTGATTTTCCGGTGGCGCACTTAATAATGGGAAATATGTTAAATTTACGATTTCTCTAAAAATGAATATGAGTAAAAGCAATTGCCTTGCACTGATTTTGCCATCCTCTAGCGTAGAAAGCCCCCCTTTTCTTTTGTATGTATTCTAGTTTTCGTTATTCGGTGGATGCGGAATTTGATCATGCTTTTGTCTTTGCAGATTTTCGCCGTCTAAGCTGTTGGGTCTTGAAATCATGGTCCACCAAGGCACTCTAATAAAAACATCTTTCATTCCGGATAGATTGAAAGGGGCGATCGGTGACATATACGGTACGCCGAAAGACCGCAGAGAACATTGGTGAATCAGTGCGAAGACAAACCCCATGATAACACCATAAAGTCCGGCAAATCCCGATAAAATTAAAAGACCAAGTCTGGCGAGAACATTGACATCTCCCAAAGATGGAACAACAAACGAGGCAATTGCAGTGAGGGCTACGATAACAACCATCGGCGCGCCAATAAGTCCAGCAGAGACCGCGGCTTCACCGATAACGAGCGCACCAACAATGCTAATCGCTTGTCCGATCGGTCTAGGAAGTCGTACACCGGCTTCTTTTAAAATTTCATAGATAATTTGCATTAAGATGGCTTCAATAACTGATGGAAATGGTGTGCCTTCTTGTGCCGCCGCAATGCTTAATAATAAAGGCGGCGGCAATATTTCTTGATGAAAAGTCGTAATGGCAACGTAAAGCGCTGGCAAAAAAGTTGAGATATAAAACGCTAACCAACGCATTGGTCGGATAAAATTTGTATAATATGGACGAAGATAATAATCTTCACTTGATTGGAATGCTTCAACGAAAAGATAAGGAACAGTAAGAACAAATGGAGTACCATCGACTAAAATAGCGATTCGCCCTTCGAGTAACTTTCCGCTGACGACATCGGGCTTTTCACTGTTGCCAACTGTCGGAAAAGGAGAATACGGTGCATCTTCAATAAAGGCCTCAATATAACCCGATTCTAGGATAGAATCAATTTCTATTCTGGATAATCTTCTTTTTACTTCTTGAACAATTTTTTCGTTCGCAATTCCTTTAATATACATGACGCAAATTTCTGTTTTTGTTTGCGTTCCAATATCGATAGACTCTGTTTTTAGATTCGGTGTTTTAATATATCGACGCAATAGTGCAGTATTGTTGCGCAAGGTTTCAATAAAACCTTGACGCGGTCCTCTAACAACGGCTTCGGTGTCAGGTTCTTCGACGTTTCTTGATTCCCAACCTCGAATAGAGGCAATGATTGCTACCTCCGACCCGTCGATGAACAACATGGTATCACCAGATAATACTGCATCAACGGCTTCATTTAGATAGTTTGTTTTCTTTATAGAAGTGACCGGTAAGATGGAGGTTTCTATGACTGGCAAGGCATTACTCTTATGGATGGGAAGACGGGATAAAAGTAAAGCTTTTATTAGATTTTCATTTACAAGTCTTGTTTCAACTAATCCATCGATCATGACAACAAAAACATCTAATTCTTGTTTTGTGCCAGCTTTGAATTCTCGGATGATGATATCACTGCAATCTTTAAAGATATCTTTTATCGCGAGTAAATTGACAGATAAATCTTTTGCAATGGTTGAAGTATTAGGAACTGGATCGTCATCCGATAGATTATAAAATTCGGTGCCTTCTTTTTTATGTATGGGTCTAAGCTTTCGCTTCTTTTGCGAAGGTTTTAAGCTATAGAATAGTTTGCCGAAGAAATTTTTCCACATAAATTTTCCTGCCAATCAGTTAAACTTTATATCTACCATTAAGATGATAGTACCTTAGCTAGATGTTAGTTTATCCAAACCAGTAAAATTTAAACGTTAAATAAGACATATTTTCCATTTGATATTGAAAAATATGTAATTTTTCATAAAGTTAAAAATAGTGTAGAATAACAAGAGAACCAATTTAAGATATTTTAACGACACATTAAAGTTTATGGTGAATAGGATGTTGTATTATTTCGAAGGAGTGAGAGCAATTTGCGAATTTTATATGTACTCACAGATTTAATATTGCCATTGCTTGTAGGATATTATTTGCAGAAGGGAAACTGGATGCGTGATGAATTGTGCAATAAGTTGATTTCTTTTAATATAGTTGTTATTTGTACGATTTTATCTATTTTGAGTTTCTGGGTATTACCACTTAATTTTGAACTAGTTTGGCTTCCGTTTTTTGGTATTATTCTTTGTGTAATCCCAGGCGTTATAGGGTATTTTTTCGGTGGGAGACAATATGAGAATCCATTAGAACGAGGCAGCTATTTATCTTCGGCGATTCTTTCAAACATTGGTACATTAGGAGGGCTGTGTGCGTTCATTTTGTATGGCGAAATCGGTTTTGCCTATGCACAGATGGTGGGGATTTTTCAAAATCTCGTATTGGTTTTATTCTGCTTTCCCTTGGCACAATATTTTTATCAAGGTCATGAAAGTTCAGCGAAAAAAAAGAAGATAAAATTTAGTTTAAGGCAGATGTTTTTGAGTTGGAACCAGTTGCCGGTAGCAGGGATGATCGTTGGGATGTTTTTATCCATATATGAGGTTCCACGCCCGATTGCTTTGTCAATGTTTTTTGATAGCTTGATTCATATTGGTGCATGGCTTGCATTACTTCCAGTTGGTTTTTTGATCGATTTTAAGCAGGCGAAAAAATATTATCTTTCCATTTGGAAACTGCTCCCCATTAAGTTTATTGCTACACCCTTTATTACCTATTTTATGATTCGATTTTTGTTCACCGATCAAGTTTTAATAGGGACCATTATGGTGCTGGCAGTGACGCCTACGGCAATTAATGCAGTTGTTACAGCAAAACTTTTCAAACTCAATGTTGATTTATCGATTGCTGCCTTTATTTTGACAACGGCTATTTATTTACTATTTGTATTTCCCGGGTTATTTCTTTACATTAAAACAGGCAATTTGTTTTGAATAAACTTTAAATAAACCAAAAACCAAGAAATTGCAGTTAAAGACGTCATTTGATTGCCGCATTACCAAAACGCATTGAAAAACCGTTCTGAACATCAGGACGGTTTTTCGCATAATTCTTAAATGGCATGTAATGTAAAGGTCGCGTAGAATGAATTCTAGGAGCTAGTGGTATATTAACCATAATAAAATGGAGATTTATCTTAAATGTATTTATGCTTCTAACTTATTTTTCTAGTATAATAAAATTAAAAAACGGTTGGAGGTATCAAGGAGATGAAAAATATGTCATTTAAACGAGTGCATATCATTGTGTTAGATTCATTAGGGATTGGCGAAGCTCCGGATGCAGGGAAGTTTGATGATATTGGTGCGGATACGTTTGGGCATATTGCAGAAGTTTGCAACCCATTAAAGATTCCGAATTTGACGAGGCTGGGGATTGGGAATATTCGTACGTTGAAGGGCGTTCCTCCCGTTGAAAAACCTTTGGCTTATTACGGGAAAGCAAAAGAGATTTCTAATGGTAAAGATACGATGACAGGACATTGGGAGTTGATGGGGCTTTATATTGAAAAGCCATTTCGTGTTTTTCCAGAAGGATTCCCGGCAGAATTGATTGAACGTATAGAGCAAAAATCAGGACGCAAGGTAATTGGCAACAAAGTGGCCAGTGGAACAGCGATTATCGATGAACTTGGGGCAAAGCATATGGAAACAGGCGCGATTATTGTCTATACATCTGCTGATTCAGTATTGCAGATTGCCGCGCATGAAGAAGTTGTACCACTTGAGGAACTTTATGAAATTTGTAAATATTGCAGGGAAATAACCTTGGATGAACCTTATAAAGTAGGGAGAATTATTGCCCGTCCATTTTTGGGCAAGCAAGGAAGTTTTACACGTACGGCCAATCGTCATGACTATGCACTCAAACCGTTGGGACCAACTGTGTTAAATGCGTTGAAAGATGCAAAGTTTGATGTGATCTCAATTGGAAAGATTGCAGATATTTATGATGGTGAGGGAATTACGCGATCAATTCGCACGACATCTAATCAAGATGGTATGGCAAAGTTTATTGATTTATTAGATGAATCCTTTTCAGGGCTGAGTTTTATGAATTTAGTAGATTTTGACGCAAAATATGGACATCGGCGTGATCCTGAAGGCTACGGCCGAGCAATCGAAGAATTTGATGCAGAATTATCGAAAGTGCTTGATAAATTAACGGAAGAGGATGTACTGTTGATCACGGCTGATCATGGAAATGATCCGACTTACAAAGGTACAGATCATACGCGTGAGTATATTCCACTGCTTGTGTATTCACCCCGTTTTAAAGAGTCTGGAAATTTAGATACCAGAAATACCTTCGCTGATATTGGTGCAACAGTTGCCGCTAATTTTGCAGTGAAAATGCCAGCCTACGGTACGAGTTTTCTAAAAAACCTGAATTGATTGGAGGGTGAATCCTATATGAGAATGGTAGATTTAATTGAGAAAAAGCGCGATGGAAAAGAGCTTGCAACAGCAGAAATTGATTTTATGATTGAGGGATATACCAAAGATCAAATTCCGGATTATCAAGTAAGTGCGATGGCCATGGCGATTTTCTTTCAAGACATGACGGAAAAAGAATGTGCTGATTTAACGATGGCAATGGTGCGATCGGGAGATTCCGTTGATTTATCGGCTGTTGAAGGGATCAAGGTAGATAAACACTCTACAGGTGGTGTAGGCGATACGACCACGTTGGTATTAGCACCGCTTGTGGCGGCACTTGGTGTTCCGGTTGCTAAAATGTCGGGCCGTGGTTTGGGCCATACGGGAGGAACGATTGACAAGCTGGAATCTATCGCCGGATTTCATACAGAAATAACAAAGTCCGCGTTCATTGAATTGGTAAATCGCAATAAAATTGCGGTTATTGGACAAAGCGGTAATTTGACACCGGCGGATAAGAAGCTGTACGCGCTGCGTGATGTTACAGGCACGGTGAATTCGATCCCTTTAATTGCAAGTTCCATCATGAGCAAGAAAATTGCCGCAGGTGCTGATGCAATTGTCTTGGATGTAAAAACAGGCGCCGGTGCATTTATGAAAACAGAAGAAGATGCAAAAAAATTGGCAGAGGCTATGGTGCAGATCGGCAATCGTATTGGTCGGAAAACGATTGCGGTAATTTCTGATATGAGTCAGCCACTGGGCTTTGCTATTGGAAATGCCTTGGAAGTAAAAGAAGCGATTGATACCTTGCAAGGGAAAGGGCCTAAAGATTTAGAAGAGCTTTGTTTAACGCTGGGCAGTCAAATGGTGTATTTAGCACAAAAGGCATCGTCTGTAGAAATGGCTAGAGACATGTTGCAAGAGGCAATGAAAAATGGTAAAGCTTTGGCAAAATTTAAAGAATTTGTGGAAAATCAAGGTGGGGATCCAGACGTCATAAGTCATCCGGAAAAACTGCCCCAAGCCGCGTTTCAGTTTGATATTCAGGCAAAAGAAGATGGTGTGGTATCAGAGATCATTGCGGATGCTGTTGGCACGGCAGCTATGATGCTTGGTGCCGGACGCGTGACAAAGGATTCAGAAATTGATTTGTCGGTGGGAGTAATATTGCATAAAAAGATCGGCGATCAGGTACAAAAAGGAGAAGCGCTGGCTACAATTCATGCAAACCGAGAAAATGTCGAAGATGTCATTGAAAAAATTTATCAGAGCATACGAATAGATTGCAAAGCCAATGTGCCAAAGTTGATTCATGAGATTGTGGATAGGTAATATGATTGAAATTAAAAGACACAAAAATCTTTTTTGAAAAAGGAAGATTTTTGTGTCTTTTCGTTTACCTCAATTAGGAGGTGTATCAGCTAGTGTATGAAGTTGTTGTGCTTGTTCAGGAGCTCCCAATATATAAAGGTAGTCACCGATCATTAGCTTTGTATTTCCTTTTGGTATGATTTCAAGATCTCCTCGTTTAATGCTAATCAATAAGCTATTAGGCGGCCAAATAATATTTTTTATTTGTTTTCCATTTAATGCAGAGTTTATACCAACGACTACTTCAATTATAATTTTGTCATTCGTAGAGAGCGGGGCCGCTATCTTTCCCTGTTTTAGTAAAGACCGCTCTAGAAGTTGTTCATAAATAGGCTTGACTTTTGCTATATCGGTTACGAGATAGGCCGCCATAGATACGATGATTAAGGGGAACATATGCTGGAAAGATCCGGTCATCTCCATAATTAAAATGCTTCCAGTAATTGGGGATTTTACGATCGCTGAGAAGTATGCAGCCATAGAAAATACGATAATTGTCGTGTTATAGTATGAGTCAAGTTGTCCGAGAAAATTCAAACTGTGGCTGAATACGCTACCACCCAAGGCACCGATCACCAGCATGGGCAAAAATATACCTCCAGGCACTCCACTACCAAAACTAAGCATAGTAAAAAAGAATTTTGCAGTGAACAAGATGATAAGAAATATGAAAGAAAAGGAGTTTTCGGCCAGTTCATCCACCAAATGGTTGCCACCGCCCAATACTTCGGGGAGAAGAAAACCTAGTATGCCTGCGAACATTAGTGGCAAAGCTATTTTAAAAGTGTTAGAAAACGGGATGTGATCGTAACAGGATAATGAAAATATCAGACAGCGATTGAATCCGATCCCTAATATCCCCATAAGTAACCCTAGTAGGAGAACAATCCAATAATTTTCTGTAGGCAGGACTGGTAATCCGACGAAATTAAATACCGGATTGTAGCCAAAAAAGTGTTGTGAAACCATTACTGCGGTTAATGCGGCAGCAACTGCCGACATCAAAACAGCAGGTGAAAAGTTTTTGTGAAGCTCTTCTAAAGAAAAAATAACACCTGCCAAAGGTGCATTGAAAGCGGCAGCTAAACCTGCGCTGGCGCCGCTGGTTAGAAGATAGTTTTCTTCTAATTTGGATCTGCCGAATTGACGGCTGATTCCTTGGCCTACAGCGGCTCCTAGTTGGACTGACGGACCTTCACGCCCCAAAGACAAACCTGCACCGATTGCTAAAACACCACTTATAAATTTAGTGATCAATACACTAAGCCATCGCATTTTCATTAAACCTAAGATAATGCCTTTTACCTGGGGAATACCACTACCGGATGACATTGGTTCCAGTTTAATAAACCGATGTAATACATATGCGATTAAAAATAGAGCGAAAAACCAAAGAACTGAATAAATCCATAAATCTGTTTGAAGATGCTGATATAAAATGGTGCGTAGTATTTCTGCTTGTTCAAGAGCGTAACGGAAGGCAACGATGACAAATCCAACAAAGAAACCAATAAGAATGCCTTCACCAAATAATTTTAGCCTAAAATCACGCCAGTGTGTTAATGCGTAGTAGGCTTGACTTAATTTTTGTTTATGCATGAGATAATTCTCCTCGTTTAGATAGATAAATATAAATTGTTACTGCTTTATGTACTTCATATCAGAAGAATGCAATAGAAACGCAAGGAGGAATGCGAATAAATTGACAAACCCCTATTTATTCTAGAAACAAATAAAAGCTTTGTCAACAAGGCGGAAGTTGACAGTAAATTTGTTTCAATATAGAAAGTGAAAGCAAGCGATTCTGCATGAAATAAATGCATGAATGGTATATTCACTTTGGATCGACTCTATATTTTTCATCGTGTTCGCTATAGGTTTAATAGAAAAGGCATAGAATTGCTATTTCAAATTCTGTAATGTATAATTTTTTGTAAGAAATTTTATTTATTTGAGATTTAGTTTAAAAATTAAATACGTTAAAATCGGACGGTTATTTAAAGATTCTTCTCAATTAGTTCTTAACAAGTAATAGAAACTCGTAAAGTTAAAAGGGAATGCAAGGACGATGGATAAACATTCACTGTTCTATGTATGTTTCTGAATAAGCTGGAGGTAGTATGACGGAGAAAAAAAACATAAATGTAAAATCTGCATCGCGTGTACTGGATGTTCTTGAATATATCGTAAATTCACCAAAGGCACCAACTTTTCGTATGATTCGAGATGCGCTCGATATACCAAAAAGTTCACTTTCTTATCTTTTACAAGATTTAATTACACGCAATTATATTAATAGTGATTTAGAAAGCAAAGTGTATTATCCAGGGCTTAAATTGCTGCAGTTAGGAGCTGCCAGTATAAACAATACGGATATATCTAGAGAAATTGCTTTGGCAACAAAAAAATTAAGTGATGATTTAAAAGCAACCGCGCATGCTGCGATTTTAGATGGCAGGTTCGTAGTGTATATTGCAAAGGCGCAAAGTACAACTGATTTGAGTTTAGTTACAAATATAGGGTATCGGATTCCTGCACATGCCACTGCTGTCGGTAAAGTGTTATTATCAGGTTTAACTTCGGAAGATTTAGAAATGCGTTTCAAAGATCGTACATTGGAACGTTATACAGAAAAAACAATTGTATCTTTTTCGGTCTTAAAGGAAAATTTATTGACGATTACGAAGAATGGATATGCCATTGACAACCAGGAAGTGATTCCGGGCGGGATATGCGTAGCTGCACCAATTTATGATAAAGGCAGTCGAATTATTGCATCGATCAGTGCAACGTTCCCTTTAACACGATTGAACGATACATTCCGTGACGAGGCCATACAGGCTGTCTGTGCCATGGCTAGGTATGTTTCGATTCGATTAGGAAATGTTTAAATAAAATATGCAGATCTGAATGAAAGGTACTAGAAAAATTTTTAAAATTACGATATACTAAAAACAACTAATACAATGAACTAAGTTCACATACAAGAACAAAATAAGAATATGTTAAAAAGTTTGAAAATAATGAATAATGCGAACTTTGTTTCTTTAAAATGTTATGCGAGGTGAGTAGGGATTTATCCAGACAGAAGGTAAGAATGCTACAGTGTTAGGATGCTTTTATAATCTATGTAAGGAGTGATACACATGGTAGCTATGATTCCGAAGTGTACAGAAGCAAGAAAAATTTGGGCGCAGAGTGACTCGTTAAAAATGGGCATGGACTGGGATGAAGAAGACATTGATAAACCGCAAATATTGATTGATGATGTATTTGGTGAAAGTCATCCTGGCAGTTATCATTTAGATTCTCTTACCAATCAAGCTGTAATTGGAGTATATGAAAAAGGTGGACGTCCGGCAACTTTTCATGTCACAGATATTTGTGATGGATGGGCGCAGGGAACGAGCGGAATGAACTATGTGCTGGCATCTCGGGGCGTTATTGCAGATATGGTTGAAATCCATGCTTCTTGTATTCCCTGGGATGGACTCGTTCTAATTTCATCTTGCGATAAAGCAATTCCTGCGCATTTAATGGCAGCAGCGAGGCTGGATTTGCCGACAATTTTTATTCCTGGCGGCAGTATGCGCCCAGCTCCGGATATGGGCACATCCGGAAAAGCAGGTGAAGTTTCACTCAGAGAAAAACAACATACAATCAGCTCACAAGAAGTCATGCATTATAAAAAAACGGGCTGTCCTTCTTGCGGAGCATGCCAGTTCATGGGTACCGCCAGTACGATGCAGTGTATAGCAGAAGCGCTTGGTTTGGCATTGCCAACCTCAGCACTGATTCCGGCAACGATGCGGGACATTTTGGCATTGTCAAGAAAAGCGGGCCGTCAAATTACTACCTTGATTGAACGGCAGCTCACTGTTCGAAAGATTCTTACGCCAGCTGCTTTTAAGAATGCGATTGTTGTGCATGCCGCAATTGGTGGTTCTACGAATGCATTTCTGCATTTGCCGGCAATTGCCCATGAGATGGAATATGCGTTGGATATTCGAATGTTTGATGAAATCAATCGAATTGTTCCTCATATTTGTAATATCAATCCAAGCGGCAGGTATCCGACAGAAACATTGTGGTTTGCTGGCGGAATTCCTATGGTGCAATGGATCTTAAAAGATTATTTAGATCTGGATGTCATGACTGTTACCGGCAAAACATTAGGAGAAAATTTAAGTGATTTGCAGCGAGATGGTTTTTTTGAAAGGGTGGAAGGTTATTTGCGGAACTATCAATTAAAACGCGAAGATATTATTCATCCGATTCGTGAAACCAGCACGTATGGAACTGTTGCAATATTGAAAGGTAATCTAGCGCCAGAAGGTGCGGTTATTAAATATTCAGCAGTTCCGGAAAAAATGAAACAACATATTGGACCTGCGAAAGTATTTAATTCGGAAGAAGCTTGTAATCAAGCAGTGGTAGAAAAGAAAATTGAACCGGGTATGGTGATGTTTATTCGATATGAAGGTCCTCGTGGATCGGGGATGCCCGAGATGTTTATGACGACAGAAGCAATTATGGCAGATCCGAATATAAACGCATCTACTGTTTTAATCACTGACGGACGGTTTTCTGGAGCGACAAGAGGGCCTTGCGTTGGGCATGTATCGCCGGAAGCTGCCGTAGGTGGCCCTATCGCATTTGTAGAGGATGGCGATTTAATTGAGCTTGATCTTGAAAACCGCCGCTTAGAGATTATCGGGATCGCAGGTGAAAAATGCACAGCAGAAAAAGTGGCAGAAGTTTTAGCGATGAGGAAAGCGCGCTGGGTAAAACCAAAAGGCGAAAAACGCCATGGAATTTTAAAGAGGTATACGGAGCATGCTGCCTCCGGAATGCGTGGCGGGTATTTGGAATAATGTTTTTGATTCACGTAGTTTTGTTCTACTGGGTCTAAAAAGAATCATCTGATTATAAGATAAGTAAAAAGGAGAGAATGCTTATGCTTAAAGGTGTGATTACCCCTGTCATTACTGTTTTGGATCAACAAGGAAAATTGGACTTTGAAGGAAATAAACTTGTGATTCATCGATTGATTGATCAAGGCGTGAATGGTCTTTTATTTTTAGGCAGTATTGGAGAATTTTTTGCTTTCACAATGGATGAAAAAAAAGAATTTATTCGTTTTGTCGTACAAACAGTAGATAAAAGAGTTCCCGTATTAATTGGAACGGGCGGTACGATACAAGAAGATGTTATTGCTCTGACACATTTTGCGGAAACGGCAGGAGCTGATGGTGTTGTAGTAATATCACCATATTATTTTAAATTGGATAGTGATACATTATATCGTTATTATGCCAACTTAGCGCGGAGTACGACCATGCCAATTATGATTTATAATTTCCCTGATAGAACAGCAGTCAACCTTGAGCCTCAGCTGGTATTAAAATTAGCGAAAGAATTTAACCATATCGTAGCAATTAAAGATACGGTGGATACGATTAGTCATACGCGTAATTTAATTCATCTAGTAAAAGATGCACGTCCGGAATTTGCTATTTTATCAGGATATGATGAATACTTGATTCCAAATCTCATGGCGGGAGGAGATGGCGTAATTGGTGGCATGAGTAATGTAGTACCGGATGTTTTTTCAGGAATTTTAAAGGCATATAAGAATCAAGATTTTAAGGCGGTCACCACGGCACAGAAAAAAATATCGATGCTGATGCATTTATATGATATTTCACAGCCATTTGTTGCTGCTATTAAAGGGGCTGTTGCTGCACAAGGGGTAGGAATTGGTGCCTATGTGCGGGAACCGTCGGGAGATTTAACGGAAGATCAAAAAGTACAAATTTCTGTATTATTGGAGAAAGTAAAGAAAATTGAGTAAATAAGCTGGGCTGTCATTATTTTATCTATACAGCAAAGATAGAGTTCGTAAACAAACCATTGCGGTATTGAACTATTTAGACGCATAGACATCAGACTCGCAAGCTATTTAAAAACCGACTTGTTAAAAACTGTTTCCTGTATATGTAAACAGTTTTTTAACTTAAGTCGGTTTTCTATTTTATACGACATCGTTTAAAAAATTCAGATTAGAAATGCGCTTAACAGATGGATTTTATTGGATAAAAATTATAGGACTTTTTTCTCAATAGAGGAATATTGTTCCTGTGCAGCGAATAAAATTATGAGTTAAATTGACAAAAAAACAATAAATAATTAGTAAATATATGAAAAAATACTATTTTATTTTAGTCGATTTATATCAAAATATTAATTTTTAAGTCGTGTGAAAAAAAGCATAAAGTCCTATTAATAAAAAGTGAATTTATTACGAGGAAACAATAGTTATATAATTCTTAGTTTTTTTACATTTATATGGAAGTGTTTGTAAAAATATATGACAAATGAATATGAGGCGGTATTTTATGGATAAAATAAATTCTCCAGCTAAGGATGGTAGATATGAAATTGCTGTAACGGATACAGAAGTTTTTCTTAGTGTTTGGCCACCTGCGAATGGTGGAAATCCAGTATCGAAAACAAACATTATAAAGGAACTAAATGATAGAAATTTAGTTGACTTTGACAGAATGTTTGTTTTTCAAGTGATAAAGGAAGCACTTGGAACGCCTACACTCATTATGAATTCTTTGCCTAAAAAAGATGGCAGATATGAAATTACAATGACCGATACCGAAGTTTTTTTAACAGTTTGGTCTCCGCGAAACGGTGGAAAATCGGTAACAAAAAAACAAATTATAGAAGATTTAACCGATAAACAACTCAATGATTTTGATGAAAATTTTATTTATTCTATTATAAAAGAAGCAACAGGACAACCTTCATTTATTATTAATTTGAAAACAAAGATACCGGAAGCTACCATACGGGTCAGAGTGAGCAGCAATAGACTCGAAGCAATGGTGGATATATCGGTGCCGGCGGCAGCTCCCGCTGTTACTGTTACACAGCTAATTGAGCATTTGAAAAATGCAGGTGTAGTATATGGAATAGATAAAGTGGTATTGGAGACGTTATCTAAATCAAGGCTAGCCAAAAATATTGTTTGTGCACAAGGCATTCCGCCACGTGAAGGCGACACAGCATATTTAAAATATCATGTTGATGTAGAGTGTCAGGGGCGCCCGGAAGAGCAAGAAGATGGCCGTGTTGATTTTAAAGAAACCAATACATTCCTTTGCGTAGAAAAAGGTGCTTTGCTCGTTGAGAAAATTCCTGCAACCATAGGTGTATCTGGGATTGATGTATTTGGCAAGGAAATTTTGCCGAAGGCAGGTAAAGATGTAGCAATGCCATTAGGGAAAAACGTAGTTTGTCTGGATAATTTGAAGCTTTATGCTGCAATTGACGGACATTTGCATGTTTTCTTGAAAAAGCGTATTAATGTAATCCCTGTGATTGTCATTGAAGGTGATGTGGATTTTAACACAGGTAATATAGATTTTAAAGGCAGTGTCACGGTAAAAGGTTCGATACAACCAGATTTTAGTGTGAAAGCGGGCGGAAATGTTGAAGTTTGCGGCAGTATTTGTGGCGGTACAGTAGAAGCGAATAATATTATTGTTCGAAATGGCATTCAGGGAATGAACCGAGGCGTAGTGAAAGCACGTGAACGGCTTGTTGCAAATTTTATTAATAATGCGACCGTATATTCTGATGCAGATATTGTTGTAGAGGATTTCATTATGAATAGCAACGTATTTGCTGGAAGCAGAGTGATTTTAGAAGGTGGGCGCGGCTTAATAAGAGGTGGGAGAATATCAGCGGGTGAACTTATTCGTGCTGTAACAGTTGGAAATAGATCAGGTATTATTACAGAGCTTGAAGTTTCCGTGAATCCTTTCTTAAAGGACGAGTTAGTTGCTTTACGTGAAAGCGTAGGTACAGATGTAAAGTTATATGAAAAATTAAAATTATCTTTGGACTATGCGCGAAGATTAGGTGTAGAAAAACTTGCCGGTGTAAAGTTGGAGCGTTATAAAAAAGAAGAAGAAGAATTTAATAACTTACCTGAACGTATCGAAGAAAATAAACAGCGTATCGTGGATATTGAAGGACTTTTAAATTCAAAAAAACCAGGGCGAGTCCGCATTGCAGAGTCTATTTATCCAGGAACAAGGATCGCAATAGGAACTGTGAATAAGGTGCTCAAAGATGAAATGAAGTATGTTTCTTTTTATGCACAAGCGGGTGAAATTAAATTTAATACATTGCATTAAATTTAATTTGATGCGATACATTGCGACACAGTTAGAATATGGGGTTTGCAGGCTGGTAAATCGCCGAGAAATCGAGTAAATTTTTCTTGACAACGTAAAAAATATATGATAATTTTATAACCATATTATATAGGCTGATCAGATAACTGAAGGCAAAGATGACTCAAAAGAGTTTTCTTTGCCTTTTTTGTTTTATAAATTTTAAGCAAAGTTAAAGGAGTAATCAAAATGGGCGAAAAAAAATTCAGCTTTGAAACTTTACAAGTACATGCAGGGCAAGAACCTGACCCTACAACAGGTTCCAGAGCAGTTCCTATTTATCAGACGACTTCATATGTATTCCATAATGCCGATCATGCTGCAAATTTATTTCAGTTAAAAGAGCCTGGCAATGTATATTCTAGAATTATGAATCCGACTACGGATGTTTTAGAGAAAAGAGTAGCAGAATTGGAGGGCGGTGTCGGGGCCTTAGCAACAGCATCTGGTTCATCCGCTATTTTATATGCGATTCTTAATATAGCAAATGCAGGCGATGAAATTGTAGCAGCGAGTACACTTTATGGCGGAACGTATGAATTATTTACTGTTACGTTGAAGAAGATTGGGATTAAGGTTATTTTAGTAAATCCAGATGACCCGGAAAACTTTAGAAAAGCAATTACCAATAAGACAAAAGCTTTGTATGGTGAAACAATTGGAAATCCGCGTATTAATGTACTGGATATTGAAGCAGTTGCAAAAATCGCACATGAGAATAAGATTCCGCTGATTCTTGATAATACATTTGCTTCTCCATATCTTCTCCGTCCATTTGCCTATGGGGCAGATATTGTTGTTCATTCGGCAACAAAATTTATTGGCGGACATGGCACAACTTTAGGAGGAATTATTGTTGACTCCGGTAAATTTGACTGGATTGGAAGCGGTAAATTTCCTGATTTTACAACACCGGATAAAAGTTACGGGGGATTGAGATATGCACAGGATTTGGGAGAATTGGCTTATATATTAAAAGCGCGTGTGCAGTTACTCAGAAATACCGGTGCAACCTTAAGTCCGAACAGTGCTTTTTTACTCTTACAAGGTCTTGAGACTTTGTCATTGCGCATGGAACGTCATATTGAAAATACCAGAAAAGTTGTAGCGTATTTAAAAGCGCATCCAAAAGTTTCTTGGGTAAGCTACCCTGAATTAGAGGGGAGTCCATATCATAACTTAGCAGAAAAATATTTGCCTAAAGGTGCAGGTTCTATTTTTACTTTTGGTATTAAAGGCGGTTTAGAGGCAGGCAAAGCGTTTATTAATCATGTCGAATTATTCTCCTTGCTCGCAAATGTTGGAGATGCAAAATCTTTGGTGATTCATCCATCTAGCACAACGCATGCTGAATTAGATGAAGCTGCGCAAAGTGCGGCTGGTATTACGCCGGATCTAATTCGTTTATCGATCGGCATTGAAGGCGTGGATGATCTGATTGATGATTTAGAGCAAGCTTTGGCTAAAGTATAAACAGATGTGGAGCAAAGATATTTGATATAATAACAGATTCAATTAAATTTCATATTTCTTGTAGTTGGTGATTAGAAGATAAAACTAAAGCCAACCAAATTTAGTAACGCAGCAGCGTGATAAATTTGGTTGGCTTTTTATTTTGAGGGAGTGATAGCTGTGTCATACAATATCGCAATTTCTTCGACGGATGGGAAATTTGTAAATCAGCATTTTGGGCATACCGAGAAATTTATCATCGTGGAAGTTGAGCAAAATCAGCATTACCAGTTTTTAAAAGAAAGAAAAGTAAAGGCACCTTGTAGTTTTGGTGAACACGAGGAGAATACTTTGGAAAATGCAGTGCGTGCATTAGCGGATTGTAAGTATGTGCTCTGTGCGCAAATTGGCAATGGGGCAAGAGAGATGCTGGAGAAAAACAAAATTCAGGTGTTTGCCATTGCGGCATTTATTCATGAGGCGCTTGCGCAAATTATGCTGCATGATGAAAAACAACAATTGCTTGATTATGATGCTGTGCGTACTTCGAAGGGGGGAGTTTAAAATGGAACGAGATGAAAAAATCAAAAACTTGCATCCTTGCTTTGGGGCAGCAAAGCCAAACAAAGGAAGAATACATTTACCTGTATCGCCCGGGTGTAATATTGCTTGTAATTTCTGTGATCGGCGAATGAATGATTACGAAGATCGGCCAGGTGTTGCTTCGGTGATATTAAAACCTGAGGAAGCCGTGGATGCAGTAGAACGGGCATTGGCACTTTGTCCGGAAATTACAGTTGCGGGAATTGCCGGACCGGGAGATACACTGGCAACAGATTCTGCACTCCAAACCTTTGATTTACTAGGAAAGCGGTTTCCGCAATTGTTAAAATGCATGAGTACAAATGGTTTGCTATTAAATGAGCGAGCACAGGAAATTGTAGATGTTGGAGTAGATTCATTGACGGTAACGGTTAATGCGGTAGATGCGTCTATACAAGCAAGAATTATTTCAGATATTCTGTATCATGGCAAACGTTATGAAGGTGAGGAAGCCGCAGCTATTTTAATTGAAAATCAGCTTGCAGGAATAAAAAAAATTGCGGAGGCCGGTATTACGATTAAGGTAAATACAGTACTGATCAATGAAATTAACCGCTTCCATATCAGAGAAATTGCTCGAGTGGTTCGTTCCTATGGTGCAAAACTATATAATATTATTCCTTTGATTCCACAGCATAAATTTCGAGATTGTATTGCACCGGCATGTAAGGACATTGATGGTGCAAGGTATGAGGCAGAAAAATACATTGAAGTATTTCGGCATTGTCAGCGTTGTCGTGCTGATGCAGTTGGCATACCGGGACAAAAAGATTTTGGTGATCAAATTTATTTAAAAAGATTGCAGGTAAAAGATACTTTTTCACATGGATGAATTTACGATAGAAGTTCAGCTGAATTTGAATAAGAGGGAGCGCATGAAATGGCAAAAAGAATCAATCTGGAGTTAACAGAAGTAGAAAGCCGTGAACATCGTCTTGGAACGATTATTGGATGGGAAGGCAAAGCTTCCGACTTGCATAAGCAATCTTCTTATGAAGCAAGAAGCCGCAGTTGTAAAGGAAATCGTGGCGGTTGCAGGCTTTGCGAAGTGAAAGGGCCGTTTACGCAAGGATCTGTCTGTAGTGAGCAAATGGTTGAATGTCAGGCTGGAAATGTAAGAGATGCAGTTTTGATTCAACATGCTCCAATTGGCTGCGGTGCAGGGCAAGTCCCATATAACTCTATTTATCGGAATGGTTTGGCGATGCGAAATCATAAAGTGGAAAATATTCGTATTATCAACACCAATCTCTTAGAAAGTGATATGGTATTTGGCGCACTTGATAAATTGAAACAGTCGATTGACGATGCTTGGGAAAGATATCAGCCTGCCGCTATTTTCTTGGGCACATCCTGCGCAACGGGGATTATTGGGGAAGATATGGAAAGTGTTGCTCGGGAAAAAGAGATTGCATTAGGAATACCTGTTATCCCGATGGCGTGTGAGGGATTTCGCTCGAAACATTGGAGTACGGGATTTGATGCGACACAACATGGTATTTTAAGGCAGATCGTTAAAAAAGATCCTGAAAAACAAGAGGACTTAGTGAATGTAATTAATTTATGGGGATCGGATGTGTTCTCGCCAATGCTAGCGCAGCTGAATCTACGTGTAAATTATGTGATAGATTTGGCCTCCGTAGCGGATTTGGAGCAATTGTCTGCAGCTGCCGCAACGGTTGGTTTTTGTTATACACTTTCTTCTTATATGGCGGCTGCACTCGAACAAGAATTTGGTGTTCCGGAAGTCAAAGCACCTATGCCATATGGATTTGCCGGTACGGATGCGTGGCTGCGAGAAATTGCCAAAGTCACGCATCGAGAAGAGCTAGCAGAAAAATTTATTGCTGCAGAACATAAACGCGTACAACCTAGAATTGATGAACTGAAAGAAAAACTCAAAGGCATAAAAGGCTATGTTGCTACCGGTTCTGCATATGCACATGGATTAATTCAAGTGCTAAGAGAATTAGGGGTGGAAGTCAATGGATCATTGGTATTTCACCATGATCCTGTATATGACAGCGGTGATCCGAGGGAAGATTCCTTAGGTCATTTAATTGAACATTATGGGGATGTGCAGTCGTTTAATGTAAGCAATCGGCAGCAATATCAATTTTATGGATTTTTACAAGAAGTGAAACCGGACTTTATTTTGATTCGTCATAATGGTTTAGCACCGCTGGCATCCAGACTTGGCATCCCTGCGGCACCTTTGGGGGATGAACATATCGCAGTCGGCTATGACGGTATGATTCATTTAGGTGAAGCGATTTTAGATGTACTTGCGCATAAAAAATTTCATGAAGATATTAAAGCGCATATTAAGTTGCCTTATAAAAAGTGGTGGCTTGAGCAAAAAGATCCTTACATTTTGGCTAAGCAGCCAGAATTAATTGATGGAGAAAGATAGGAGGGTGGCTAACATGACAATACCAAAAGATTCAAATGGGCAGACAAATTCTATTAATCAAGTTCGTTATGGTTGTGCGCTTGGGGCTCTACACAGTGTCGTTGCGATTCCAGGGGCAATGCCAATTGCCCACTGCGGGCCTGGTTGTGTAGATAAGCAATATTCGAGTCTTGCTTTTTATAATGGGTTTCAAGGCGGCGGTTATGCTGGTGGTGCAGTCACGCCAAGTTCCAATCTTGGCGAAAATGAAGTCATATTTGGCGGTGAAAAGCGATTAGAAAATTTAATTAAAGCGAGTCTGAAAATTATGGAGGCGGAATTGTTTGTTGTATTAAATGGCTGCATTGGTGAAATTGTAGGCGATGATGTGAGTGAGGTGGTCAGTCAATTTCAAGCCGATGATGTTCCAATTGTATATGCTGAAACCGGCGGATTTAAGGGCAGTAATTTTATTGGGCACGAAATTATTGTTGAAGCAATTATTGAGCAATATGTTGATAAATATGCGCTGCATAAAGATAAAAAAGAAAAAGGACTCATCAATGTATGGAGTGAGCTTCCATTTCAAAATACATTTTGGCGTGGTGATCTGATTGAGCTGAAGAGAATTTTAGAAGGTGCGGGGTTTCGTGTCAATATTTTATTTGGCCATAGCTCCGGTGGTGTTAAGGAATGGAAAACAATCCCGAATGCACAATTTAATTTAGTAGTTTCTCCTTGGCTGGGGTTAAAAACGGCAAAATATTTAGAAGAAAAATATCAACAACCGTATTTACATATTCCTGTTTTACCAATTGGCGCAAAACAAACCGCTGAGTTTATTCGAGAAGTTGTAATATTTGCAGGGCTTGATGACGTACGTGCCGCTCAGTTTATTCAACAGGAAGAGAAAACATATTATGATTACTTGGAACATTTTACTGATTTTTATGCCGAATATTGGTGGGGGCTTCCTGCAACTTATGCAGTAGTGGGTGATAGTGCATATAATCTGGCCTTAAATAAATTTTTAGTCAATCAGCTGGGGCTAATTCCTAAAAAACAAATTATTACCGATAATGCACCGCAAAAATATCGTGAAGAAATTGCCCGGCAATATGAAAAAATTGCCAGTGACGTATCTACTACGGTCGATTTTGTTGAAGATGGCTATATTGTTGGAGAGATTCTCCGTAAAACTGATTTTGGACATAAGCCACCGATTATTTTCGGGACGACTTGGGAAAGAGATACGGCAAGAGATTTAAAAGGGCATATTGTAGAAGTTGGTTTTCCGGCGTCTTATGAAGTGGTGATGAATAGAAGTTATATCGGGTATTATGGTGCATTAACATTAATTGAAAAAATATTTACAACAGCAATTAGTAAAAGCGCGTAAGAAAGTCATACCTTGCAATAAAAATGACGACAAATACGCGTTAAATAAGTAAGCAGGAGAGAGCGCATATGAAAAAAATGAATAAATGGTGTGTTTTTTTATTAGTTTCCGTTGCAAGTCTTTTACTTATAACGGGGTGTGGCTCAAATGTAACAACAGGGAATAAAGAATTGAAGAAGATTGAAATTGCCGCAGGTAATAATTCAGTTGCACATGTATTGGCATTTTTGCCAAAAGCGGCAGGTTTTTATGAAGAGGAAGGCTTGGACGTAAATATTAATATTTCTAATAATAATGCGGATTCTTTTAGTGCACTTACCTCAGGAAAAGTGCTGGCGGCAGGAGGTGGATCAACAGCACCGCTGAACTTGATTGAAGATGGCAATGATCTCATGTTAATTGGCGGACTGATGACAGAAGGTGCAGCTTTATTTACCTTACCTGAGAGAGTCGATGAGTGGAAAAACATTACGCCCGAAGGAATTAAGGGCAAAAAAATCGGGGTGACGAGAGCGCAGAGTGGGGACATTGCTTTTAGGGCAGCACTGGCTAAGCAAGGCATTGACTTAAAAACGGTAGAATTTGTCGAGCTTGGATCTTGTCCGACCATTATTGAAGCGATAAAAAAAGGCATGATCGATGCGGGGATCGTGTTTATGACTTTTCGTGAAACTGCAGAAGAACAAGGTTTGAAAGTGGCGAAGCACATTGATGACGTTGCGCCAGGTTTTATCTGCTGCCGTTTGACAACAACGAAAAAGATGTTGTCAGATCATAGGACAGATTTTGTGAAATTGATGAGGGCGCAGATTAAAGCGTATCGGTTATATAAAACAGATCCAGAAAAAACACTTGACTATGCTAAGAAATTCGTTGAAATTGATGAAAAAATATTGCGCAGTCAATTGTATGAATATGGACATTTAGGGCTCAATCCAAATCCGGCAAAAAGTAAAATTGAAGATTTTTATAAAGGGATGAAATTGATTGGCTATGTGGAAGGTAAAAAAAATATAGATGACTATATTGATACTTCGCTCTTTGAAGAAGCCTTGAATTCTTTGTTAAAGGAAGAACCAGACGATGCAACCTTTTTGGAGTTAAAAAAGGATTTTGAAGAAACGCAAAAGTCGTAAATCAATAGATTGATAGTTTAGGCGGGGTGGGGCATGAGTAAGATTCAATTAAACCATGTGTCATTGGAGTATCGGGATAATGGCAACGTATTCCATGCATTGGAGGATCTGGATTTTTCAGTCGAAGCAGGTGAGTTTGTCAGCGTGATAGGTTCAAGTGGGTGCGGAAAAAGTACAACGCTTAGTGTGTTGGCAGGCTTGAAAAATCCCACCAGAGGAACGTTGCTTATTGATGGTAAAAAATCTGTCGGGACAGGAAAAAATCGAGGTGTTGTGTTTCAACATTATTCCTTATTTCCTTGGATGACATCGAAAAAAAACGTAAGTTTTGGTATACAGCAAGCGCAAAATGAATTAGGCAGACACGAAATTGAACAGATTGCAAATAAATATCTGAAAAGAGTAGGACTGGAGGGGGTTGAAAATAAGTATCCTTATCAGTTGTCAGGTGGTATGCAGCAAAGGGTTGCGATTGCAAGAACGTTGGCGATGCAGCCAGAAATTCTTTTGATGGATGAACCATTTGGGGCTGTCGATGCAAAAAATAAAATTGTTTTGCAGGAGCTTTTATTAGAACTGCTGCAAAAGGATGAGGAGAAGAAGACGATTATATTTGTTACGCATGATGTTGACGAAGCAATTCTTCTATCTGACAGAGTGCTGTTTATGAACAATAAAAAAATTATGGAAGAGATTCTGATTCCGTTTAGCCGCCCGAGGCAAAGGGAGAATATTTTTAATACAGCAGAATATAGCGAACTTAGAAAAAAAATTATGGGACTTTTTTATCAAGTGGTGAAAGAGAATATCGGCGGTGACGAGGTGATCATATGAGATCGTTGTTTCAAGCGCCTCAATTTACAAAGTTTGTACAGTTTAGATCAGGCGTTTCTCCAATCACTCGTTTGGCACCGCATGTTTTATTTTTTATTGTTGTAAGTTTAATTTTTATGCCTTCGATTCCAGAAATAAAAAATAAATGGGTTCTGTTTGGTGTGGTCATGGTGATTGAAATCGTACTTTTCATAAAGCATAAATCAAAAGCGGCGCATGACATTGTATTCTTTATATTTGCTTTTCTTGCTTTCTGGGAGTTCAGTACGACCAAGATACCAAATTCAAATCTTATGTTATATCCTGTGCCGGAAAATGTATTTGCTATTTATTTTTCCGATTGGCGAAAAATTATTACGGGCATCGGGAGTTCCATGTATTTATTGCTGACCGGTTTTTTATCGGCGTTGTTTTTAGGCGTTGTATTCGGCATGATTGCAGGATGGTTTAACAGAATACGTGAAGCAGTATTTCCTGTAGCAAAAGTAATCAGTCCAATTCCACCCATTATTTATACACCTTATGCTGTTGCACTGCTGCCTAGCTTTCAGCTGGCATCCATATTTGTTATTTTCAGCAGTATTTTTTGGTCTGTATTTATTAGCATGATTTTAAGTGTTTCTAGTATCGATAAAAAAATATTAGAATCGGCAAAAACATTAAATGTTAAATCGACAACCATGCTATGGGATATCTTGTTTCCTTATTGCCTGCCGCAAGTATTGAAAGGCTTGCCGATTTGTATAGCCAATGCTTTTATGGTATTGACAGCAGCCGAAATGATTGGTGCTACTTCCGGACTTGGGTGGTTTGTCAAATACTATTCGGATTTTTCGGATTATACAAGAGTTGTTGCAGGTATTATCTTAATCGGATTTGTTGTATCCATGATAAATTTATGTATTGCATCTATTGAAAAGAAGATCATTCGTTGGAAGTAAGAAAGAGAAATTTCGAACTAAAGGAGCGCTGCGTATATGGGAATATTCAAGGAATCAACAGAAGTCGAGGTCAGAGAGAGACGATTGCATTCAACACTTTCCTATCAAGGGGATGCCTATGATTTACATGAAAAATCTAAGCGAAAAGAACTTGGCTGTAAAGTTAGATATTATGGTCAATGCGGTGACTGTGCGGAGGGCTGTGCAGAAACCATTACGTATCATGTAATTGGTTCCGCAGTCGTGAGTCATGCACCGGTTGGCTGTAGTGTGAATGTTTCCAACCATCATATCTTAGGGCGCGCCGTATCTAGTGCACGTGGGCTTCCAATGCATAAAGTGCATATGATCAGCAGTAATATTCAGGAGAAAGATACTGTATATGGTGCGGCAGAAAAGTTGAAAACGGCAATTTATGAAGCAGATAAACGATTTAAACCAAAACTGATTTTTATTCAAGCATCTTGTGCATCCGGTATTATCGGTGAAGATCTAGAAAGTATTGCAAGTGAAACCGAAGAGGAATTAGGGTATCCTATTGTTCCCGTGTATTGTGAAGGCTTTAAATCAAAAATATGGTCGACGGGGTTTGATGCGGCATTTCATGGAATTTTGCGACGCATGATAAAAGAGCCGAAGCAAAAGCAAAAGGATCTTGTGAATATCTTCAATTTTGAAGGCTCGGATTTATTTATTCCATTCTTAAAAAAGCTAAATTTACGGGTGAATTATCTTATTCCGCTGGCAACGATCGAACAAATTGAGACACTTACAGAGGCCGCATGTACAGCACATATTTGTGAAACGCTGGCCACCTATATTGCTTCGGCGTTAGAAGAAAAATACGGTATTCCGGAAGTAAAGGTACCGCCTCCTTTTGGAATAGATTGGACGGATGAATGGCTGAGAGAAATTGCTAGATTTACCGATAGGGAGGCTTTGGCGGAGCAAGTCATTAAAGCAGAACACGCTAAAATAGCACCTGAACTCAAAGAACTTAGAGAAAAGCTGAAAGGCAAAAAAGTGTATGTCCTTTCAGGTGATTCTTTCGCACATAATATTGCCAATATTGCAAAGGATTTGGGGCTCGCACTTGCAGGGGTCAATACACTGCATCATGATTTGCATACCGATAATCCGCTACAGGCAAATACGCTGGAAGCGTTGATTCAGAGTAATGGCAATATAGAAAATTTCACTGTCTGCAACAAGCAGCCCTATCAAATGATTAAAATCTTAAAGAGGATTCAACCGGATTTGCTTATCGTACGGCATATGAATCTGACATCACTTGGTACAAAATTGGGGATTCCGACCTTATTCGAAGGCGATGCCAATTATAGTATCGGTTATGATGGTGTCGTGAAAATGGGACGGAGATTTTACGAAGCACTGCAAACAAAAAAATTAGTTGAAACGATTGCAGCGCATACGAAACTTCCTTATTCTGATTGGTGGCTGAGTCAGGAAGATCCATTTTATTTTGAAAGAGGAGAGAAATTGTGAGTACAATTATTGAACAACCGAGGTATGCCTGCGCATTAGCGGCGCAGCAAACTGTTTTGGCAATTCCAAATGCGATCCAATCATTCATGCTGGGCCCGGCTGTTCCTCCAAGGCTTTTGGATTTGCGGCTTTTGGGGCGGGCTTTCAGGGGGAAGGTTACGCGGGAGGCTCGCATGTTTCTTGCACCAATTCCAGTGAACAAGAAGTTGTTTTTGGAGGAGAAAACAGGCTTCATGATACGATTGAAGGTGCGCTGCAGATTTTAAAGGGTGATTTATTCGTTGTGTTAACTGGCTGTACTTCGGATATTGTTGGCGATGATTCTATTGCTGTAGCAAGAGAATTTGCCAAAGAAGGATATCCTGTCGTAGGCGTAGAGACAGCGGGATTTAAAGGCAATTCTTATTATGGGCATGAGGTTGTAGTAAATGCAATTATAGAGCAACTGATCGGCGATGTCTCGCCGCAGGTAGAAGAGAACCTTGTGAATGTATTTTCGGTAGTGCCTTATCAAGATCCTTATTGGCGAGGCGATTTGGAAGAAATCAAAAATTTGTTAGAAAAAATAGGTCTGAAGGTTAATATTTTGTTTGGCGAATCTTCAGCGGGGATTGATGAATGGCTGCAAATTCCGCATGCGAGGTTTAATTTGCTTCTTTCTCCGTGGGTTGGATTAAGTACGGTAAAGTTATTGGAGCAAAAATATAATACCCCGTTTTTGCATTATCCTGTATTTCCTGTTGGCGCACAGGAGTCGAGTCGTTTTTTGCGGGAAGTGGCGTCATTTGCTTCACTTGAAAAAAAGAAAGTGGAACTTGTCATTGAACGGGAAGAGAAACGCTTCTATGAGTACTTTATTTCAATTTCTGACTTTATTTCTGAATATAGAAATAATCTGCCAGTTGAGCTTTATACGGTTGCTGACAGCACATATGCGATTGGCGTAAGTAGTTTTCTTGTGAATGAACTTGGTTTTATTCCTAAAGGAATTTATGTGATTGATGATCCTGCGGAATCTATGCAGCCAATGTTGCAGAGTTTTATTTTTTCACGCAGTGATATGTTTAAAAATACATTTAAAATTGAGGCGGATGGTGGACTCATAGAAGCCGATATTCGTCAAAGGTTAGGGGGCTCCAGAAAAGCGATCATACTTGGCAGCTCATGGGAAAAATTCTTAGCAGAAGAGACGAATAATTTGTATTGTTATTTGAGTTTGCCATTAAATGAAACGGTAATTTTAAATCGTTCCTATGCGGGATATACGGGTGGGTTACGCTTAATTGAAGATCTTTATTCCAGCTTATTTAAGCGAAAAACAACGACCTCAAGAACGCAGTTATTTACAAATTAATTGTTAGGAGATTTTTCTATGACTTATAGAATTGCAGTTACTTCATCGGATGGAGAAGCGATTGACCAGCATTTTGGGCAAGCTGAGCAATTTACAATCATTGAAATTGATGAACAAAAGAATGCTTGGAAAAAAATCGACACAAGAAGTGCCACGGTCGATAAAAATATTCTCGTTCTATGTGCTTCCTCTTGCAGCGGGCATAAGCATAATTCGATTGAAGAATCGGTCAATCTGCTTGCGGATTGTACGTATCTTTTAACTGGTAAAATAGGAAAACATCCGTATGCTGCATTAAAAAGGGCAGGCATTACACCGCTGGAAGTATCGTTTGATCTCCCCGCGGCAATTGAAAAACTCAATCAATATCATAAAAATTTGATAAGAAAAGGAAGATGAAAATCTATGGCAGAACATAAATTGAGACAAATTGCAATTTACGGTAAAGGTGGTATCGGTAAATCTACGACGACACAGAATCTAACAGCTGGTTTAAGTGAATTAGGTAAGCATATTATGGTTGTAGGTTGTGATCCCAAAGCCGATTCGACAAGGCTTCTTTTAGGGGGATTGGCACAAAAGACTGTGCTTGATACCCTCCGTGAGCAAGGTGAAGATGTTGAATTAGATAAAATTATGAAACCAGGTTATAAAGGAACGAAATGTGTGGAATCCGGCGGGCCGGAACCTGGTGTAGGCTGTGCTGGACGAGGCATTATTACCTCAATTGGTTTGCTCGAACGATTAGGTGCCTATACGGATGAGCTGGATTATGTATTTTACGATGTACTTGGTGATGTGGTCTGCGGAGGTTTTGCAATGCCGATTCGTGAAGGCAAAGCAAAAGAAATTTACATTGTTGCGAGTGGCGAAATGATGGCATTATATGCAGCAAATAACATTGCCAAAGGCATTCAAAAGTATGCCAAAAAGGGTGGGGTGCGCTTAGGCGGCATTATTTGCAACAGCCGTAATGTGGATCGTGAGATTGACTTGCTAAAAGCATTTTCACAAGAACTTGGTACGCAGCTTATTTATTTCGTGCCGCGTGATAATATTGTGCAGCGTGCAGAAATCAGAAGAAAAACAGTCATAGAATATCAGCCGGAATCTCAGCAAGCCGATGAATATCGAGAACTTGCTAAAAAAATAGAAGAGAATGACTCTTTTGTGATTCCAAAACCAATGACCCAAGAGAGACTTGAAGAAATTCTCGAAGAATATGGGCTTATGGATTTGGTTGACGATTATCATATATAAAGCAGCTAGGAGGGCGCACAAATGAGCAAATATGTAGATCGGCCGAGATTTGGCTGTGCTTTAGCGGGAGCACTGGGCGTACTTCGCGCAATTCCGCGTGCAATTCCAATCGTGCATGCTTCCACGGGATGTGCTTACAATGTGTACAACGGAACAAATGCAGGGGCTGCTTATTTAGGTGGTGGATATTGCGGAGCAACCTCAATTCCCAGCAGTAACGTATTAGAAAAAGAAATTGTATTTGGCGGCGAGCAGCGCCTGCAGGAACAGATTGAGACAACACTTGAAATCATGGATGGTGATTTATATGTCGTTGTCACTGGGTGTATGGTGGAAATGGTAGGCGATGATGCAGAGTCGGTGGTCAAAGAATTTGCTGACGATTTGCATCCGGTAATTGCTGTGTCAACGGCAAGTTTTAAAGGGAATTCTTATTATGGTTATGATGTATTGTTAGAGGGATTGGTCAAGCAGTACGTGATAGAACAGAAGGGAAAAGATCCGAAAAAAGTAAATATTCTTGGCATCGTTCCTGGGCAGGATGTTTTATGGAAAGGAAATTTAAAAGAGATCAAACGTGTACTGCAACTGATCGGTATTAAAGCAAATACGTTTTTTGGTGAAGGCGAGACGTTAAATGAAATCCGAAATTCTGCCGACGCGAGCCTAAATATTATTCTTTCAGATGTATATGGTGCATTAACTGCGGAGGCTTATGCACAAATTCATCATATTCCGGCGGTTAGAACTGCTTTACCGGTAGGTTATTTGCAAACTGAAAAATTTTTGCGTAAGATAGGTCAATATTTTAAAATTGATGAAAGTGTAATAGAAAGAGCACTGGAATTTGAAAAAGATACGTATTTTGATTATGTGGAAAGAATCGCCGATATTTATAATGACGTGGATTTTCAACGTTATGGTATCGTTGTATCTGATGCGAATTATGCACCAGCGGTCAGTGAATTTATTTCAGATGAACTTGGCTGGGTACCACAGCTTACTGTAATTACAGATTTTTTGACTGAGCAACAGAAAGATAAGCTGAAAAATAGATTTGAAAATTATGAATCGGGCTTAAAGCCAAATGTTAAATTCGATACGGATGCTTCGTCAGTGCGCCGTTATGTAAGAGAAAATTGGGAACCTGACAGCAATCAAAGATATTATGATGCATTAGATCCGGGCATCATTTTGGGCAGTGTATTTGAAAAAGAACTTTCTGCTGAATTCAAGTATCCGCTTGTTACAATATCTTTTCCAATTACGAACAGGGTCATTATGAATAGAGCTTATGCAGGATTTAACGGCGGAATTACGTTAATGGAAGATATATTTACTACGTTGGTAGCGGGAAGATAGGGGGCGAATTACAATGGCAGGAGAAATTGAAAATGCGGCACCGGCACGTGAAGAACGTTTAAAGGCAGGCATTGCATTTTGTGGTACATGTGCACAGCTTAAGAATACGCTGAATCAAGAAGGCGGCGGTTGTTTGCATGCGGCAAATCGCAGTTTTTCACAAACCTATGGATGCCAATTTACGCTAAGCCTTGGTATCTTAAATACAATTCGAAATGCTGTTATTATTATGCATGGTCCAATTGGCTGCGGGTTTTGCTCTACGGCAAATATTGGTATGGGAAAAGCGTATAAACAGCTTAGAGATCCTTCGGCGAACGGTTTGATATGGTTGAGTTCAAACCTTGATGAAACAGATGTAATCAGCGGCGGCGAAGAAAAATTAAAAGAAACCATTCTTTATGCGGATCAAGAGTTTCGCCCAGAGACGATCATTGTAGCAAGTTCCTGTGTGCCGGCTTTAATTGGCGATGATGTGGACAGCATCCTGCAGGAATTACAAACGGAGGTCACGGCGGAACTTGTACCCGTCATTTGTGAGGGTTTTAAAACAAAGTTGATGGCAACAGCCTATGACGCTGTGTATAATGGGATTTTGAAAAAACTCACCAGATATCCGGAGCGAGAAACATATCTGACAGAAACGGATCTTGAAAAACAAGCAAGAGAATATAAACTAAAAAGAACCGTGAATGTCTTTAATGTGGGGTCGATGAGCCGCGCAGATGAACTGGAAATTCAGCGGTTGTTGACAGCACTTGAACTGAATGTTAATTTTCTTCCCTGCTATGCAGCACCAGAAGATTTTTCCTATGCGCTTGAAGTGGCTCTGAATGTGAGTATTTGTGGCACCCATGATGATTATTATTTACAGTATATTTATGAAAACTTTCATATTCCTTATATGATTGACACGATTCCGATTGGCCGTAAAAATACAGATCGTTGGCTTTTAAAAATTGCTGCACATTTCGGCATTGAAAAAGAAGCACAGTCTCTCATACGAAAAGAAAATGAATTGTTGGATGACAGCCTTGTGCCTTTTAGAGAGAATTTACGCGGAAAACGTGTTTTGATCAGCGGTGGTGAAGTCAGAATTTTAGCTACAGCTGAGGTTGTGCAGGATTTAGAGATGAAACTTGTCGGCTTAAAAGGACATCATATTGATCAATTTGCAAAACCTATATTCGAGGCTTTAGACGATATTGATGATGTGCATATTAATATTGCTACGCAGCATCCGTTTGAACAAGCGAACCTTGTAAGGCGATTAAACCCGGATGTCATGATCATTCATACAGGCAGTGGAAATGTCACCGCCAAATATGGTCTGCCGGTTTTTCCGCTATATGGATCGAGCTATAATTATATTGGATATTCGGGTACGTATGAAATAGCAAGACGGTTGAATAGAATCATGAAAAACAGTCAATTTAACAAGAATTTAAAGAAATATAGAGCACTCCCTTATAAACAAGAATGGTATGAAAAAGAACCTTTTACGTATATTAAGTATTAAACTGAATGAGGTTGATCAAAAATGGAAAGCATGCAGTTTGCTTTCCATTTTTGATATATATCTAATGCAGATATCGCATTAAGCGCTTACTTATAAAATTCTTAGTGTAAGGTGTCCTTTTGGCATCGCCCCAAAATAAGATGCAACGCAAGCGGTAGCATCACCATGAACGAAAACAATGATGTATAATTAAAGTATGGCATAAGGTCGATTCTTTTTGAGTCAAGAACTCGACCCCAAAATTGATATGATTTCCTGCTTGCACCACATATTGTCCAGCCCCTTCGGGCGAAAGGACGTGTAGTAAAGTAATAACTTACAGGAAGTCACGCCATATTTTATCTACAAGGGGATGGTATTGTGGACATAACTTATGAGCGTTGTTGTGGGATTGATGTACACAAAAAGATGATAGTTGCCTGTCTAATCTGTGGTGGAAAGCAGCAACTTCGTCAGTTTGGTACAACGACAAAAGAACTGAGAGATTTATCAGCTTGGTTAGTTGACGCCGGTTGTCAAATGATTGCCATGGAAAGTACCGCTTCCTACTGGAAACCATTGTACAATATCTTTGAGCTTTCCGATCTCAATGCCATGGTAGTAAATGCCCAGCACATGAAAGCTTTGCCTGGTCGTAAGACCGACGTCAAAGATGCAGAATGGATTGCCGATCTTCTTCGACATGGGTTACTAAAAGCAAGCTATATTCCAGACCGTGAACAACGGGAACTACGGGAAATCTCTCGCTATCGCAAGAGCTTGATTGATGAGCGAAGCCGAGAGCTGAACCGATTGCAGAAAATGCTAGAAGGAGCCAATGTGAAACTATCCAGTGTAGTAAGTGCCATCAACGGCAAGAGTTCCAGGCGACTTTTGGAAAGCATTGTCCAAGATAAAAAGCTTGATGAAGACGAGATTTTAAGGCTGCTTCATCCTAGTATGCACGCTAAACTCAATGAAATCATGGCTTGCGTTGATGGAATTATTTCGCCCTTGCAACGCAGATTGCTTCGTAATGTCTTGGATCATATTGACGATATGACAAAACGTATCGAAGATATGGACAAACTAATCAAAGACTACTTGAACAAATATGAAGAAGCCATCGCAGCCATAGATGAAATACCGGGTGTTGGGAGAATCAGTGCAGAAACAATCTTAGCGGAAATCGGATTAAATATGAATCGGTTTCCAACCGAAAGACATATTAGTTCTTGGGCTGGTGTGGCGCCAGGTAACCATGAGAGTGCAGGGAAACGAAAGAGTGGAAAAACTACGCATGGAAATACAACATTAAAAGCTATGTTAGTACAATGTGCTAAGGCTGCGCAAAAGACGAAGGGAAGCTTTTTTTCAGCTCAATATCAACGGATTGCAGCGCGAAGAGGAAAAAGCAGAGCCGCCGTAGCTGTGGCTCATTCCATACTAATCGCTATTTACTACATACTAAAAGCAAAAGTTCCTTATCGAGAGTTAGGTTCGGAATATTACAATCAATTTAACCGAGAGAAGAAAATACAATCCTATTTGAAGAAATTAGCGGCTTTGGGTTGGGAGCGCCCCACCACAGCTACAACCTGATTGTCTATATACGATATTTTTTGTCCTGAATTATAGGGCTTGTCTTTGTGCGTCCTTTTTCTAGGATATAGAAGAGGTTTTCATAGTAAAGAAACAAAAGGTCTAGGCCGCAAACCTCCAAAATACTTGAAAAAAGATCAACTTACTAAAATCCTTAACTCGCTTCGCTCAAACAAACGGATTTCTTAACGTAAGCTGATCTTTTTTCATCCTTCGGAACGTATTTTTCCGGAAAAGGCCAGGGACGAAAAGAATGGGAGTGCCGCATTTTTATGTGACGCTCCCATTTTATAATTGTGTGAAATAAATTTAATTGGCTTTGATGGAATTGATGCCTTTTTGTAAAGTTTGTTCGCTGATGGCACCTTGGTATGCAGCAGCAATATTACCGCTTCTGTCGATAAAAACTGTTGTTGGAATAGAAGAAATTCCATACGCATCGATGCCTTGATATTCAAGATCAAAATATACAGGGAATGTATAACCTTGACTTTGTATGAATTGCTGCCCTTTTTCTTGCGTTTCACGTTGGCCATCGACCAAATCAACCATCATAAAGACAACATCATTTTTCTCTGTATTATATACTTTATTAAAATGTGGCATTTCGCTTTTGCAAGGTGGGCACCAAGAAGCCCAAAAATTTAATACCACCGGTTTGCCAACGAAATCAGAAAGTTTTACCTTGTTGCCGTTGGCATCAAAAACCGTAAAATCAGGTGCTTTTTGCTTGATTGATTCGGCAGACTTCTCTGCGGTAATAGTGGGATTCATTGATTCAGAAGATTGTGCTTGGTATTTGGTCAGAGTTGAATAAGCAAAAGAAGCAATGCTGAGAAATACGCTAAATAATATGATACCTAAAAATATTTTTCTTTTTGCAGTCATCTTTATTGTCCTCCTAAAATGTTAGTAAGGATAGGAAATATCCCATCCATCCGGTGATCATGAGAATTCCGATCAGGATAAGTAAACTGCCGGAAAAGAGTTGAATGATGCGATAATTTTTTTTGATAAAATCAAAAGCGGCTGTTAATTGCTCGATTAAGACGGCACTGATGATAAACGGTATGCCGAGTCCGAGTGAAAAACTTAAGAGCATAAGGACTCCTTTTAAACTTTCACCGCTGGTGGCGGCGAACATTAAGGCAGATCCTAAAAATGCACCGACACAAGGTGTCCAACCAAGTGAAAAAATTACGCCGAATAAAATAGATGAAGAAAAACCTAACTTAACAGCTTGAAATTTTAGCTGATGTGTAGTATTAAGTAGAGGAATACGAATAATCTCCAAGAAATTCAAGCCAAATACGATAACAACGATACCGGAGACTATATGGATGATGGTCTGATACTCTTTTAAAATATGACCAGCCGCACCGGCAAAAGCCCCTAAGCTTACGAAGACAATCGTAAATCCAAGTACGAAACCAAGTGCATTTGTAAGTGCAGCTGATTTATTGCTTTGCATATTGGTTTGACCCGTAAAGTAGGAGATATAAACGGGCAGCATTGGCAACAAGCAAGGAGAAATAAATGTGATGATTCCTTCTAAAAAAGCGATGATATAGTCCATACCGTTATCCTCCTATATATGATATGTATTATATAATATACCATTTTTTAGCGCAAATTCAGTGATTGAATCACAGTCGGCGGGTCGAGGATAAGCACTCATCTGCATCGTTACAGCAAGATACCTATATAAATATTTTGTAAGATAGGCTATAATAGTCTCAAATAAGCTATTGAACTATTTAGGTTGATTTTAGAAAGGATAATCGTCATGGCAGTTATAGCACCTACACCCCCAACCAAACCTACGCCGCCGGTTCCACCAACACTTACTCCCGCAGGTACAAGTGCAGAAGCAACGGATCCTGCTGCTGCAAATTTGCATCCAGTAAAATTTTCAAACAGCGCAGCAGATCATACATCGGCGAGCGATACAAAGAAGACCGAAAGTGTAGACGAAAAACCACAAGAAAATTCCGTGCAGGCAAAAGATACAGGAAAAACGGATGCGAGCAAGACCGTGCAGCAGGCGCCACAGGAGAGTTCTCTGGTAAATGTGAATTCTGATGAAGGAATGCAGGCACAGACACTTGTAGATAAAATGCCGATGCAGCAAAGTAAATCTTCTGGCTTTAGTTATGCTCCTTTCATTGGCATCCTTGTAATCGTCGCGGTGGTGTTAGTTGGATTGAAGTTGTTAAAAAAGAATACAAAGGAAACACCAAGTATTATAGACGATTTGCAACAAACAGATGACGCCCTGCCTAAAGAGGGAATTGATATTGCCGCTGATGAAAATGTAATAACAAATACTAAGCCTAAGAAAAAGTTCGAAGTACGTATCTAGATCATAAAGTGAGGATGGCGCATTAAAATGCGCCATCCTCACTTTATTTTATGTCATAGAATTCACTACGGATTTAGTTGACAGTTCAACTAAATTTACTTATACTAAAATTAGTTGAAATTTAAACTAATTTAAAGATCGGAGGGGATTTCTATTTATGAACTGAAAAATGAATTTTTAAGAGATGTAGGAACCTTAGCACGTTGTGTGCAATCGATTTGTGATATTAAATTTCGTGAGTTGAATTTGCAACGTGGTCAATTTATTTTTTTAACGCGAATTTGTGAGCAGCCAGGCATACATTTAAATGAACTATCAAACTTATTGAAAGTAGATAAAGCGACAACAACAAAAGCTGTACAAAAATTGATGGCAGAAGATTATGTACGCAAAACACGTGATTGTGAAGATAAACGGATTTATCATCTTTTCCCTTCTGAAAAAGCGAAAAAAATCTATCCTTATATGATTGAGGAAGAAAATTTGAATATTGAAAGTTGTTTTCAGGACTTTTCTGTAGAAGAAAAAAAAATGATGGAACAATTTATGAAAAGAATGTGCATTCATATTGATCAATATTGGAAAGAAACAAAATCCAGTAAGGAGCAGTCGATTCAAATTGATAAGAAAATTGCACACAAGATGGAGAGGGAATAAGCATGTCAAATATGGTAATTCAAAGCTATACAGAAAACTACAAAGAACAGATCATTGATTTAATTCTTACGATACAGCAAACGGAATTTCAGATTCCGATCACAAAAGACGATCAACCGGATTTAAGTAATATACCGAATTTTTATCAATCCCAGAACGGAAATTTTTGGACGGCTATAGATCAAGATGTTGTGTTAGGAACGATTGCTTTATTGGATATCGGCAATGGCGAAGGTGCTTTACGAAAAATGTTTGTAAAGGCTCCATATCGGGGAAAAACTCATAATGTAGCAAATTCTTTATTACAAACGGCAATTGAGTGGGCAAAAAAACATGAGATGCGAAATATTTATTTAGGGACGACAGAGAAATTTTTGGCGGCACATCGGTTTTATGAAAAAAATAAATTCGTGCAGATAACAAAAGAGGGTTTGCCAGAAACGTTTCCTGTTATGAAGGTCGATACAAGATTTTATCAATTACACATTTGAGGAGATACGTCTACATGAAATATAAAAGTTTAATTATCGTAAATGATGAACAACTGCAAAAAGCCTATGCAATCAGAAGAAAAGTATTTATAGAAGAACAAAATGTACCGGAGGAATTAGAGCTTGATGCTTATGATCGTCAAGAAGCAACGAAACATGTGTTGATTTTAGACGAGTCAAAGAAAGCAATTGCAACCGCTAGATTTCGTCCATACGAGAACGGCATATTAAAAATTGAACGAGTGGCAGTACTGCAAAAAGAACGTGGCACTGGAATTGGTAAATTACTCATGGATCGTATCGAGACGGAGGCAAAAGGTGAAAAGTATAGCAAATTGAAATTGTCAGCACAGTTGCATGCACAAAAGTTTTATGAAAAACTTGGATATCAAGCACAAGGAGAAGTCTATTTAGATGCGGGAATTGAGCATGTCGATATGATGAAACATATCTAAATTATCTTTTTATTTGACAATATTTTATAGAATATGCTATCCTTAGAAAGAATAATTTGATGATCAATGATTTCATAAATTTTATATATGGAATAGGTGCCCGAGAGGGCTTAATAGGGAAGTTGGTGTAAAACCAATGCGGTCCCGCCACTGTAATAGGGAGCAGACTCAAAAAATGTCACTGGAATTTAAATTCTGGGAAGGCTGAGCGAGCGATGAACTAGAGCCAGGAGAACTGCCTGTTCAACAATCACCGTAATTTACTCACGAGCGATGGGAAGGGGATTTCAGTACACGATAGGTCTGTATTGTTTGCCCTGGCTATTTTTGTCAGGGCATTTATTATTTTATACGGCACTGTACTGCGATCTTCTGCTTTGGCGGAAGATTTTTTTTTGCAATCTTATCTTTATCGTTCGAAGAAACATGAAAAATGGTATATGCTCTGGCAGAAATTCTAAAATACATAATTTTCGCTGTAATGATTCAATTTTAAATAAGGAATTTTAGGAGATGATAGTTTGAAAAAAAACGAATTTGTGCGTAGGGTCATTCAGATGATGGTTACGCTTGCCGGTGTGACATTTCTGACGTTTTGTTTGACCTATTTATCACCAGGCGACCCTGTAGAAATGCTGTTAGAGGTTGGAGATACGATTGTTTCAGAAGAAACGATTGCCGAGACCAGAGCGCAGCTTGGTTTAGACCAGCCTTTTCACATACAGTATATCCGCTGGATTGTAGGGATCGCACATGGAGATATGGGAATGTCTTATTCGGCAAAAATGCCGGTTGCAGATCGACTTTGGCAGTGCTTACCGGGAACTCTGACGCTTGCCGCTACTGCACTTATTATGATGTTAGTTATTTCAGTTCCTGGTGGTATTCTTTCTGCAGTATATAGAAATCGTAAAATTGACTATTTCATTCGTGGTATCTCTTTTTTAGGAATTTCTATGCCTAGTTTTTGGGTAGGTTTAATTTTACTCTATATTTTTGGTTTAAAACTAGGCATGTTTCCTATTGCCGGCGGGGTTGTGTCTGCAGATCGTATCGTACTTCCGGCGGTAACACTGGCAATTGCAATGTCGGCCAAATATACGAGACAAGTACGAACCGCCGTTCTTGAAGAACTTGGGCAAGATTATGTTATTGGTGCACGTACGCGAGGCATTCCGATGCGAAAAATTTTGTGGCATCATGTGCTTCCCAATGCTTGTCTGCCGCTCATTACACTTTTGGGATTGTCAATTGGCTGGCTGCTTGGCGGTGTGGCTGTTATAGAAATGGTCTTTTCTTGGCCGGGCCTCGGAAAAATGGCTGTACATGCTATTGAAATGCGTGATTATCCATTGGTACAGGGATTTGTTCTATGGATTGCAATTTTATATATGGGAATCAATCTGCTGGTTGATATCTCCTATACATATCTCGATCCGCGTTTAAAGAGAGGGGGCCATTGAGTGAAGTCTTTTTCTAAAGATAAATTTTTATTTGGGTTATATACAGTTTTGGTTCTTTTGATTTTGGGTGCGGCACTATTTGCACCTTGGCTTGCACCTTATGATCCATTTGATGCGACGATGAAAAACTCTATGCTCTCACCTTCTTCAGCGCATTTATTCGGTACCGATAAATTAGGCAGAGATTGCTTATCCCGCATACTTTTAGGAACGCAGATTTCTCTAATGATGACACTTTCACTCGTTATCCTTATTTCTGGTGTAGGGATGCTGATCGGCGTTGTTGCAGGTTGCTGTGGTGGTAAAATCGATATGGTTTTTATGCGTATTGCCGATATGATGCTTGCTTTTCCGGGCATTGTGCTCGCAATTGCAATCGCTGGTATGATGGGGGGCAACATTATCAATACAATTCTTGCCTTAGCGGTTGTGAGCTGGACAAAATATGCACGACTGGCCCGCAGTTTGACTTTGAAATTGCGTGAACGCGATTTTATCGCGGCAGCGGTTACAAATGGAACGAAAATGCACCAGATTATAAGACGGCATATCGTACCAAACATTTTGCCGACGATTGTTGTAACAGCTGCGATGGATATTGGTACGATGATGATGGAACTAGCAGGTCTTTCCTTTTTAGGGTTTGGTGCGCAGCCGCCGACGCCGGAGTGGGGGCTTATGTTGAATGAAGGAAGACAGTATATTCAAACGGCACCTTGGCTCATGATTTTCCCAGGCGTAGCAATTCTAGTTGTTGTAACAATATTTAATCTTTGGGGTGACAGCCTGCGCGACATTATGGATCCGCAGCGGGTAAATTAATATAAAGCACAAGTTGGGCAGGGAGATATTGCCTAATAAAAAAGATGAGGATGGATGATATGAAACGTTTTGGAAAACTTTTAAGTGTGTTCATGATGGTTTGCATCGCAGCAATTTTTATGGCAGGCTGTGGTGATAGCAAGAAAGAAGCAGATAAAACAACCTTAAAAATTGGGGTAACAAATTTTGCAGATACGCTTGAACCAACAGAAAATTATTTTGGCTGGGTTGTTATGCGTTATGGTATGGGGGAAAGTTTAGCAAAATTTGATGAAAAAATGAAAGTAACACCTTGGTTGGCGGAAAGCTGGCAAATAAGTGATGATCATTTAACATGGACTTTTAAAATCAGAGATAATGTGAAGTTTTCAAATGGAACGCCATTAACTGCGGAAGCTGTCAAGGCGTCGATTGAGAGAGCATTTGAAAAAAATAAACGTGCAGCAACTTTTTTTAAATATGCTGAAATGACTACCGATGGCCAAACGCTTAAAATTCGTACAGAAAAGCCAGAACCAAATATGCCGGGGTTTTTAGCAGATCCACTATTTCTTATTGTTGATGTAACCGCTGAAGCAAAACGGAATTTTGCAAAAGAAGGCCCGATCTGTACAGGCCCTTACATGGTACAAAGTTTTGTGAAAGATAAAGCTGTTATGGTAAAAAATCCTTATTATTGGGATGGAGAAGTACCCTATGAAACCGTAGAAATTCCGTCAATTGATGATCCAAATACGCGCGCTATGGCTTTGCAGTCAGGAGAAATTGATATGGCTGTTAATATTGCAGCCGGAGATATCTCACTTTTTAATGATACTTCGAAATTCAATATAGATCGTATCGCTTCACTTCGCACTGTACTGGCGCGAATTAATCAAAAGGGCGTTCTCGGTGATCCTAAAGTACGTGCGGCATTTATCAGTGCTTGTGACAGAAAATCTTATAATGAAATTCTACTGAAAGGGACTTTCATTGAAGGAAAAGCACCTGTACCACCATCTATGGATTACGGTTTTGCACAGCTTACCGATCCAAACAGTTATGATATCGAACGTGCAAAACAACTTTTAGCAGAAGCTGGCTGGGCTGATGCGGATGGCGATGGAATCCTTGAAAAAGACGGTAACCCACTTTCGGTGGATTTCGTTGTATATAACAGTCGGGCGGAATTACCGCTTTATGCTGAGGCTGTGCAGGCGGATGCAAAAAAAGTTGGAATTGATGTAAAGATTAAAAATGTGGACTATAATTTGATTGATAAAATGGGCATTAATGGTGAATACGATTGCCTTATTTCTAATATTACTACGGCAAATACCGGTGACCCAGAAATTTTCTTGAATTGGTACTGGAGAAGTAATAAAAATGGAGACAACCCGCAAAATGGTTCAGGTTACAGTAGTGCGGCATTAGATGCAAAATTTGCGGCACTGTCTTCTGAATTCGACCAAGAAAAACGACGCCAGCTTATGATTGATATTCAGCAAATTATTATGAATGACGGCGCAGGCCTGTTCCTTGGATATCCGGAAACAAATATTATTAGTTCGGTTTCTATTACAGGGGCAAAGATGTATCCATCAGATTACTACTGGCTCACCAATAAAATTCGTCCAACCCAGAAATAATTTCGAGAAAAGGGGAAAGAAATGCTATTAAAAGTATCGAAACTTTCAGTAGCCTATGCCGACCAGACCATTGTTCAAGATTTTGATCTGTCGCTAGATGAAGGTAAGGTTGCAGCGATTGTGGGAGAAAGCGGTAGTGGTAAAACAACTGTCATACGTGCAATTCTAGGTTGTCTGCCACATGAAGGCCATATTACTGGCGGTGAAATTTTCTTTGATGGAAAGAATCTTTTAGAAAATACACCAGAGGACTGGCGAAAGCTCTGCGGCACACAAGCAGCTATGATTTTTCAAGACAGTGGTAGTATGATGGATCCGATCCAACGAATTGGTAGCCAGTTTATTGAATATATTTGTGAACATTCGTCCATGTCAAAAAAAGAAGCAGCCGCTGCCGCAGAAGAGATGTTGAAAAAGTTGCATTTACCACATACCAAAAATGTGATGAACAGTTATCCTTTTGAGTTAAGTGGAGGAATGAGGCAACGCGTTGGAATTGCGATGGCGATGTTTTTTAAACCACGTCTTTTATTGGCAGATGAACCTACTTCCGCGCTTGATGTGACCACGCAAGCGCAAGTCGTCACGGAAATGCTCGAAATATGCCGTAACGATCGGACCGCTATGATGATCGTTACCCATAATATTGGCGTAGCAGCATACATGTCAGAACAGTTGATTGTCATGCGTGCAGGGCGTATTGTTGAAGCGGGGAAAACAAGTGATATTATCATGAATCCACAGTCGGCGTATACAAAAGAGCTGTTAGAATCTGTACCTCAGATCGGAGGAAAGCGCTATGTCATCTGATCGGGAAAAAATATTAGAAATCTCACATATTGTAAAGCGATTTCCGGTGCCGGATGGGCGGAAACTGACTGCTTGCGATGATGTTTCACTTACCCTTTATAAAGGGGAAACACTTGGTATTGTTGGTGAAAGTGGCTGTGGGAAAAGCACGCTTGTAAAAACGCTTATGCAGTTATATCCACCGACGGATGGAGCAATTTATCATAGGGGTGTCGATATTACGAAGCTGAAGGGCGAGACGGCGCGTCAAAACCGCCGTCATATTCAGATGGTATTTCAAGATCCTATGCAAGCCTTTAATCCAAAAATGAAAATCAAGGATATTATCTGTGAACCATTATACAATTTTGGCTTGATTAAAAGAAATCAGATTGAAAATAAAGCAAAAGAATATTTGAGACTTGTTGAACTGCCGGAAGAATTTGCAAATCGGTATCCTGGCAATATGAGCGGCGGACAACGGCAACGTACTGCAATTGCCAGAGCGTTGGTGCTTGAACCAGAAATTCTCGTCTGTGATGAGGCGACGAGTGCGCTGGATGTATCGGTACAGGAAAGGGTCGTTAAGCTTCTAATCAAGCTGCAGCAGGAAAAACAATTGTCTATTATCTTTATCTGCCATGACTTGGCGCTTGTATCGCAGCTCTGTCATCGTATTGTGGTCATGTACCTTGGCAATGTTGTAGAAGTACTTTCCGGAGCCGTTTTAGAGCAGGCGAAACACCCCTATACCAAAGCTTTGCTTAAAGCTGTTTTTCCTGTAGTGCATAGGGAAGAAGTCAAATTGCAGCTATTAAAAGGCGAAGTTCCAAGCCCCTTAGATTTACCAAAAGGCTGCCCATTTCAGGATCGATGCCCGGAATGTATGGAACTTTGCCGGCAGGAAAAACCTAAGCTTGCAAGCATTACAGAGAATCATAAGATTGCTTGTCATTTGATTTCAATATAAAGAGGAGCGTTTACATGAAGAAGTTATTTGCACCTATGATGCTGAATATATTAGTATTATCTATCGCGCATACAACTTACGCGGCTGAAAATCCATTTTCTGACGTGCCATCTGATCATTGGTCGATGCATACATTGACGATCCTAGCCCAAGAAGGTGTCATTGAAGGCTATGGTGACGGCACGTTCCGTGGTGACGCTAAACTTACACGTTATGAAATGGCAACGATCATTGCTAAAGCAATGGCAAAATCCAATCTGAGTACAAACGCAAAAACACAGCTTGATCAATTATCTGCGGAATATGCTGATGAACTCCATAATCTCGGGGTCCGCGTAACAGAACTTGAGGAAAAAAGCGACAACTTAAAAATAAACGGTCTGCTTCGTTTGGATACAAGCAAAGATGAAGTGAAAAACACAACAAAGTCCAAAGCACGCCTACGCTTAGAACCGACTGCATTTATCAATGAAGACTGGCAGATGAAAGCCAGAATTGATTATGATACAAACTTGAAAACAGGTGAAGGCGGAACTGGTACACTGAAAATGGCCTATGCAAACGGTAATTTATTGGGCGGAAAAGTTTCTGTCGGTAAAATAGACTATGCTGATTTTGAGAATATGAATGCTGCCTATGGACTTATTTTTGATGACTACATATCTGGTGCAAAAGCAGTTTTTGGCGATAGGGTAAAAGTTACACTCGTTGGTGGACGGATAGGTTCTGGAAGCACGGCTTACACGAACGGCAACGGAATTAGCAACTATCCAAATAGCTCGCTAGATTATACAGGAATTCAAATTACCGGCAATGCATCGGATAAGCTTATGCTTGGTGCAGCCTATCATTCCCTGCGAGATGAAGCACTGTATAAAAATCAGTCTATCGTCGAGGTTGCTGCCGATTATAAACTTTCAAACACCTTGAAATTCGGCGGTGCTTATGCAAAGTCTAATCTTGATGCAAGCGAATTTAATCTTAAAAGCGATGATGAAGATCAAGCATACACTGTACAATTGGATTATAAAGGCATTAAACGCAGTGCGCCCGGTAGTTTCGGCATCTGGGCAGCGTACCGGCAGCTTGGTAATCTTGCTGTATCACTACCTACTTATGTAGCCAATTTTAATGGAGAAAAAGGCTACGAAATCGGTGCAAAATACATGCTTGATAAAAATATTATGGGACAAATCACGTATTTTAATGGTGAGACCATCAGCTCTGAACGGGATGTAGAAAGAATTTTCGGTCGTTTGGAATTTAGATTTTAATAAAAAGAGATATAACCTAAAATCCAACTAAAATTTATTTTAGTTGGATTTTTATTTAAGATGAAGAAGACAGAGAATCCAATATATAAACTTAGCAGGAGTCACGTTTCTTATGATATAGTATAAGAAATCGCTGGTGTATTTAAATTTGGAATATATAGTGCAGATAAAGCGAAGTATGAAAGCGTAGGTGTGGAAAATTTGCAATTTTATCGAGATGAACAGGTTCCTTATTATGAAATCAAAACAGGGCAATATCAAATTCCGGCGGAAAAATATCATTGTCATAACGAAATATCGATCGGTGTTATTGAAAGTGGTACGAGCCTAGTAAGCTGTCAGGGAAATCGTTTTGCTGTTGGGCAGAATCATTTGATTATTTTTCCATCTCGTGTTATGCATCAATGTACGCCTAAGGATATAAAAACATGGAAATTTAAGATGCTTTATATTGATAATCAGTGGATAGAAGCTGTTTTTAGTGAAAATACGATTCGTTCGATTATGATTAAAAAAATGAATTTTGTAAATATCAATAAAATAAAATCATTCTTTTCCTATCTTGAATCAAAAGCATCATTATTAGAAAAAGAAACGAAATTGATTATTACGTTAGCAGATATTTTTTCTTTTTCAAACACTGCCCTCTATCCAATAAATAATAAAAGCTGTAACGATATTGCATGCTCTTTACGCAGATATCTAGAAAAGCATTATCTAGAAAATATCACATTAGATGATATGACAAACTTGTCGGGAATTACAAAGTATCATTTAATTCGTCTATTTCAAAAAAATTATGCCATGACGCCGTATGCTTATGTAACACAAATGCGATTAAATCATGCGAAGTGTCTGTTGAGAAAAGGAAAAGAGCTTGCATACGTTGCTTATGAAGCAGGTTTCTATGATCAGAGTCATTTTACTAAAACATTTAAAACTTATTGTGGGGTTACGCCCCACATGTATCAAACGATCAATTAAATAGCGCAATTTTTTACAATACGAAGCGATTGGTAACTGCTACACTGAAAAAGATAGAAATGAAAATTTGATGAAAAGATTGTAATTCTATCTAAAAATCTGTTGGAGAAATAAAGGATGGTTTTCATATGGAGGTTTTAAAAAAATGTGTAGCAGTAATTGATCAAGATTTACCACTGGGGCTTATAGCAAATACGGCGGCAATTCTTGGTTGTACACTTGGGAAGAAAAGAACTGAAATTGTGGGCGAGGATGTGGTCGATCAGGACAATCGACTGCACCTTGGAATTATAAATACACCGATTCCAATTTTAGCGGCGACAAAAGATCAAATCAAAGAAATTTATCGAACAGCTCATGCACTTCAAGATGAAAGTATGATGATTGTTGGATTTAGTGATTTGGCACAACGCTGTAAAACTTATGAGGATTATACAGCTAAAATGGCACAAACTTCTGATGATGACCTTAATTATCTAGGTATCTGTCTTTCGGGCAGCAAAAAAGCAGTAAATCGTTTGACGGGAAGTTTGCCTATATTGAAATAGCAAATTTTAGATTATCCTTGATCAAATTTTAGATCAAGGATAATTTTTTTATTTATTTTGAGATACATAAAAATTTCAATTTGTCGCAACGTGCACTAATGATGTTGCAATATGAAACATATTTATGGATATAAAAAGAAGAAATCCAGTATTATCAAGGTGGAACATATTGGCACAAAACTTGCATAAATATATATAAATGTATCAAAATATGTAAGAAATAATGAATATTGGGTGAAAGGAGTCGTAGCGGCAGCTGTTAATTTTGCAAGATATGCTTTAGCTAATTTACCAGTAGTTGAACAGGAGGGCCAAATAAGATGAGTGTAAAGAAGAAATTATTGTTAATTATGTTGTCGATAAGTTGCATACCACTTATCATATTGTCTGTGATTTCAGTACGATATTTAGGAAATCAATTAGAGGAAGAGACAATCAATCAATGCAGGGAAATTGCTGTAGGGGTTGATTTTCAGATGAATGGCTTTCTGGATAAATCCTTTATGGCACTTAAGACGATTGCTGCAAATTCAACGGTCAAGGAATATGATTTGCCTAACGTAAAAACCTATTTGCTGCAGATGCAAAAGGTCTATCCGGAAAGTTCTTTTTCGCTTGATGATGCAAAAGGAAATCAGGTTGTAAGAGGCGATGATATTAAGCTGGCGAATATATGGGAAAGACCGTTTTATCAAGCGGCACTTAAAGGACAGGATGAAGCGATATCAGGCGTAGTATTTAGCAAGAATTCCAATCGTGCGGTAGTAAATTTGATGACGCCTGTACGTGATGCAAGTGGGACCAATGTGATTGGAGTCATGCAGGGCTCGCTTACACTTACAAAAATCAGCGAGTTTGTAGAGAAATTATCTACTGACGGCAAATTGGCATATGTGATTGACAGTGAAGGAAAAATTATGGCGCATCCGGATCAAACGCTTGTAAAAGATCGTGCGGATATGAATGAAGTAAGCTTTGCTAAGGATGGATTAACCAGCAAAAAAAGTGGTTCTGCAATCATTGAGGATAAAAATAGTGACAAGAAAATTATCACGTATGTGTATGACGATAGAACGGGATGGCTCGTTTGTCTTGAAACGCCTTATAGTGTGATAACTGAAAAAACACATGCGTTATTATTTATGGTGAGCTTAGTAACGGCAATTGTTTTAATATTAGTTGGAATCTTAGCTTTTTATATCGCCAAAGGTTTTTCAGAGCCAATATTAAAAATGCAGCAATTAGCGAGCAAAGTTGCACAAGGTGATCTTAAACAAAAAATAGAAATCACAAGTAAAGATGAGATCGGTTTGCTGGCAGCGGCATTTGCGACAATGGTAGAGAATCTTAAAAAATTAGTTGGGCATGTACAGGAAAATTCGCATCAGTTGGCGGCTTCTTCTGAGCAGTTAACATCAAGTGCTGAACAGTCTGCAATTGCTTCTAACCAAGTGGCTGGGTCTATTACTGAAGTAGCAGAAGGAACAGAAAAACAGTATCATATTGTGAATGATGTGACGAAAGTAATTGAACAAATGTCGCAGGGGATTCGTCATGCTGCAGATAATGCGAATGCAGTATCTACGCAGTCCATTCAGGCGGCAGATACTGCGCAAGAGGGTGGAAAAGCGGTAGAGTCTGCTGTAAAACAGATGGTGGATATTGAAAAAACAGTAAGCAGTTCAGCTGCAGTTGTAGCACAGCTTGGTGAACGTTCAAAAGAAATAGGTCAAATTGTAGATACGATTTCTGGCATCGCTGGACAAACCAATCTTTTGGCATTGAATGCGGCGATTGAGGCGGCTAGAGCAGGTGAACAAGGCCGTGGTTTTGCGGTAGTAGCTGAAGAAGTTCGTAAATTAGCAGAACAGTCGCAAGAAGCTGCGAAGCAAATTGCAACTTTAATTGCGGAAATTCAGAGCGAAACCGATAAAGCAGTAATTGCAATGCAAGAAGGCACAAAAGAGGTTAAGATCGGTACTGGTGTCGTCAATGAAGCTGGGCAAAGTTTTGAAAAAATAATTACGATGATTACCAGCTTGGCCGAACAAGTCGGTGAAACATCTACGGTTATTGAACATCTAGCCGACGATAGTCAGCATATTGTTACTTCGATTCAAAATATAGATGAGTTGACGAAAAATGCAAGCGGCGAAATACAAAATGTTTCAGCTGCGACGGAAGAACAAGCGGCTTCTATGGAAGAAATTGCATCTTCAAGTCAAAGCCTTGCGCAGATGGCACAAAAACTGCAAGATGCCGTCAGCAAGTTCAGAATTTAGTCAATTCAATAAACAGTAAAATTCAAATAATCCTAAAAAGCTGCATTGAAGCGCAGTTTTTTAGGATTATTTTCTTTCATATAAGCAGAGCGGAATTCTTACTAAAAAAGCAATAGTTGTTCATTTTCATACATCAATATGTGTTAACCTTTAAAAAGATTCGTCAGCAAAGTATTGCTGCGGAGTTAACAACAGAAAGATACTGGAGGATGAATAAATGAAAAAACGCGTTGTAATCACTGGGATGGGGGCAATTACATCATTAGGATTCGATATAAATACAGTTTGGCAGTCCATTAAAACAGGAAAATCGGGAATTAGTCTGATTGAGCGGATTGATGTAAGTGATCTACCGACTAAAGTTGCAGCGGAGATAAAAGACTTTAATCCCATTGATTTTATTGAGAAAAAAGAAGTAAAAAGACTTGATCGATTTTCACAATATGCGATGGCTGCAGCACAAATGGCCGTAGAAAGCTCGCAATTAGATCCTAAAATATTGCAAAACGGCAGAACCGGTATCATTTTAGGTTCAGGTATTGGCGGACTTGAAACCTTAGAAAATCAATATCATACACTTTTAGAAAAAGGAACAAACCGTGTAAGTCCATTTCTTATTCCAATGATGTTATCCAATATGGCTGCGGGAACGTTAGCGATTAAATTTGGAATAAAAGGCTTTGTTGAGTGTGTGGTTTCTGCTTGTGCAACTTCTACAAATGCAATTGGTGATGCTTTTAAGATTATCCAGCGGGATGCAGCAGATGTCATGCTTACCGGTGGTGCAGAAGCAGCCATTACTAGGCTGGCGATGGCTGGGTTTTGTGCAAGTAAAGCGATGACGACAAATGATAATATAGATAAAGCGTGCAGACCTTTTGATCTTGAACGCAATGGATTTGTTATGGGAGAAGGAGCTGGTGTTTTAGTTGTAGAAGAACTAAATCATGCATTAAATCGAGGCGCAGACATTATTGCTGAAATTGTGGGATATGGCTGTACCAATGATGCATACCATATCACCGCCGTTGATCCAAAAGGAGATAGTGCAGCTGCATGTATGAAATTAGCTTTAGAAGATGCAGGTTTAACAGCAGAAGATATCCAATATATCAATGCACATGGAACCTCAACCGAACTGAATGATCGGATGGAAACAACAGCAATAAAAAGTGCTTTTGGTGAGCATGCTGATAAAATCGCTGTAAGTTCGACAAAGTCTATGACCGGACATTTGCTGGGAGCGGCGGGAGCAGTCGAAGCGATTATTACTTCGATGGCACTTAAAGAGGGGTTTTTGCCCCCAACAATTCATTATGAAAATTTTGATCCAGCCTGCGATTTGGATTATGTACCTAACCAAGGGCGTCAAAGTAAAGTTATACACGCGTTAAGTAATTCTTTTGGCTTTGGCGGGCATAACGCTACATTGGCTTTAAAGGCTTATAAATAAAACACATGTTAAAAAGCGGAGTATTTATTCTGTAATGTGATTAATCTACAGTAATTGTATTTGGGGAGGCTATATCATGGAACTAAAAGAGACAATCGCGGAATGTCTTCGTTATATAGAAGATAATCTTTATAAAAAAATCAACTTAGATGATATAGCCGTGCATTGTGGTATGTCGAAATATCATTTGCATAGAATGTTTAAATCTTTGACGGGTGAATCTTTAATGGAGTATGTTCAATCCCGTAAACTTTCATCCAGTCTTTCAGAGTTAAAGGACACCAGCAGAAGAATTATTGATATAGCCATGGATTACGGTTTTGATTATGAGCAATCTTACATTAGAGCCTTTAGAAAAAAATTTGGTTTTACACCCTTAAAGATAAGATCTGAACCAGTCTCTCTTGTCATACAAGAAAAACTGAACATTGATGATATTATGTCTGTGAATAATTCAGTCATTTATAAACCTTCATTTATGTTTAAACAAAAATTTTATTTAGTTGGGGTAAAACATAAAATTCTTAGCAAGTCTGGAGATCGTATAGCAAATTCTTATGGTAAAAAGTTTTTTTATCAGCAGAGCCACCAGATTACAAATCCAGTTGATTCACAAGTCTATTTCGGTTATACCGACTGGCGCGATAGCGAAAATGGCTGTATTTACTATATGCCCTCGTTACAAGTGCATGATCTTAAGCAGGTTCCTAAGCATATGGAAGGCGTGGTCATTCCAGCGCATAATTATGTGATTTTTCACTTTGTTGGTTTTTTTAGGCCGGATGATATCAATGGTAGACAGATTGGAAGGTTGCTTGTTCACATGTATTCAAAATGGATTTTCAACTCAGGCTATAAATTTGCGGATACGTTCAGGTTTGAATATATCAATAATCATCTTTGTAAAGATCATTACTGCGAGTTAGATATTTATCAGCCGATCATTGATGCGAATAAAATATAAATTCTGCGTCTGATATCCGAGCAATTTTCACCAATCGGCAACCCATCTTCTTTCCAAATTATAAGTCAAAACAATATAGCTATTTTCTGCTGTATTATCATTATTTTGCCCGCGGTCTGTCATCTAAGCCTAGCTTAGATGATTTTTTATGTTAAAAAATAAGTTGTAAAAGCAAGGCCAATGTATAAATGTCGTAATTTATCAAAAAAATAATAAATAATACTTAGAAAACATCGTGTTGTCAACGTTGTATAATTTGTGATGTTTGTCTAGACACTGATAAATTTCTTTGCGAGTTCATGTAGATGCCCTCTTGCTAAGTAATAAGTAAAATTGTAAAATTACAATTATTCATTATGATTTAATTTAGATTGAGTTGAATTTTTAGAAAGTTGGTTGTGGGTATGCGCTTTTTACATAAATTCACATTGTTGTTTAGTGCCGTTGTTATTATTGGCAGCATCGTTCAATTTATTGTATTTGACCGATTTTTCCTCAGTGCTGCAGATTTGCTTTTATTAGAAACAAATGAAAGGGCTGCGAAAAATCTTAGTGATCAATTTTTAACGCATTTTCAAAAAATTGAAAATACATTAAAAGTGATTGCCGCCGATGAAACAACAAGAAAGAACCATGGATTTCTTACCACAATTAATGATATTATCCCTGAAATAGATGCGATTGCAGTTGTTGATAAACAGGGGAAGATTTTACTTTCCAGTGGAAATGAAAGTGATGTTTCAAATTTCAATCTATCGCAAAGAACCTACTTTCAAGAAGCGATGAAAGGGCAAAATTATGTTAGTGATGTTTATACAGGCAGTTTAGGAAATCAAATTATTGCAGTTGCAGTTCCGGTTTGGGAAAATGACAGTGTTACAGGAGTGATCGTTGGGGTTATTCGTTTACGTGGAGATATTTTAGCTGTCATGTATGACAATAAATTTTTCGGACGAAATGGAACGATTTCTATCATTGATAAACATCAAAATATTGTGTATCATCCCAATAAGGAATTGATTGGAGAAAAGTCGATCACCGCTGAAAGTTTTGAAGAAATAAGCGGTTCTGTAATTATGAAAAATCGTACAGACGAAGAACAATATATTGGCTATAGTAAAGTGCCTGGGTTAGACTGGATCGTGAGTGTCAATACACCTACAGCCGAGGTAACTAAATTTCGTCGGATATTGGTCTACGAGATGATCGCGATATCTTTTTTGTCGATTTTTTTTATCTTATTAATAGGCAGTTATACGGTACGTCATTTTATGAAACCTATCGATCAGTTGCTGGATGGATTTGCTTCTATGAAAAAAGGAAAGTATAAGCAAATTCCTATCGAACAGCATACCAGTGAATTTACTGAAATTATCCAAATTTATAATGATGGAATTAAAAAATTAGAAGAGGTGCATAATCGTTTAGAAGGAGCAGCGGTTCTTGACGGATTAACCGGGATCTTAAATCGAAGAGCTTTTGAGAAAGAAATTAAAACAGCTTTTTTGAGAATAAATGATGGTGCATTAAAAAATATAGGCATACTGGTCTTGGATTTAGACAATTTTAAAATATTAAATGACACGCAAGGACATTTAATTGGTGATGAGGTATTGAAAGAATTTGCCGTAATTTTGAAGAACAACGTTGAACAGGAATCTGTATTTCGATTTGGTGGCGATGAATTTGTGATTATTTTGCAAAATACTTCTGAAGAAACAAGCTTGTCGGTGGCTGAAGAAATTCGCTTGCAATCAGAAAAAAACTTGCGAGGTTGTACCGTAAGTATAGGAATCGCCATTTATCCGAATCATACAGAGATAATTGAGGAGTTGTTGCGTCTGGCGGATAAAGCGCTTTACATCAGCAAAAAAAGTAAAAACAAGGTAACGATATATTCTAATCCTTTATAAATAAAATTGTAGTAAATTAGTTCTTTCCTCCTGGCAGTATTTTGACTTTAAGAGATTGCTGAAAAATTTGAGTGATATTATTTGGCAGCATGTCTTTTTGGGTGTAAAATATAGTGTAGCGAAAAAAGGAAACATTATTTTGAGGTGATGGTGGATGGCAGAAGTCGATGATAAGACAGCAAAAATGGAGAAAATCGTAATAACGCCAAAAAAGCCGGTTGAAAATGATTTTTCAAGGAATGTGCCGCGTAAGGATGTAAAATTGAAGTCAAAGAAAAAGCTTGCAGTAGTGATGACGGTGTTGTTTGTAATGGCTTCTTTACTGGGGTATTTTACTTTGTCTTACTATTATGAAAAACAAGATATTGCGGAAAATAAACGTATACATAATCAGCATCAAGGCCCGACAGCCTCTAAAGATCGGAGTGTAACCACGGAAAGTAAATTGCCTGAAATGCAGGATCTAAAAAATAAAACGGAAAAATATATAGAAGAGACAACTGCAAGAACTGATAAAGTGAAAGATACAGTTCATGCGGTGAAAGCGAGCGGAGAAACGGTGGCTGCTGCTGTACAAGATACACAGGACAGCAGTAAAAAGGTACAATCTTTCATCGAGGAACACCGTGATGTAATAGATCAGGTTACACAATTTATTGAAACGCAGAAAAATCATTTGTCAGCATTTTTCTCCAAGCAAAATGAAGCATCAAAAGAGAATAAAAGTCGTTGACTTGATAAACAAAGGTAAGTAAGGTGAAGTGAATGAAAAAAACAAAAGAATTAGTACTGCTGTATCATTTTACAGATCAAGAAAAAGAAGCAAAAATAAAATCAGTTTTAACACAGATGAAAATTGGAGTAAAAGATATTTCCGAGGAAATGATCGTACAAAAAGTTGGTTATTTAGTCGAAGCAGCCAATTTTAAAGAAACTATCTCTGCAGAAATTGTAGAATCCTTTGACCAAGAGGTTATGGTGATGTACGGAATTCATAATAAACGAATGAATGAAATCTTAGCAAAATTTAAGGATGCGCAGATTGAGAAAATTGCTTTAAAAGCAATGGTAACACAATATAATATATTTTGGTCATTTTCAAGGCTTTGCAAAACAATTCAAAAAGATCATCTGGCCTATATAAATAAAGAAAAATAGAATAAGTGCAGGTAAAGAATCTTTTCATTCGCGTAAGAGTTTCATTTAGGAGAGCTTTTATCTGAACAATATAAATTTAGAACTGCTTCATGATACGGTCTAACGAATGATGAAGCAGGGAATTTTTACCCTCCTTTACAAGAACGTATGTTCTGAAATATAATAGAAAGTGTAAAGGGAGTGGATTACGTGGATGTTTTTGATAAGCTGAAAATTTTAACAGATGCAGCCAAATATGATGTTGCCTGCACTTCTAGCGGAGTAGATAAAAAAAGTCCAATCGGCGGGATTGGAAGTGCAGCAGCCTGTGGAATCTGTCATAGTTTTTCAGCAGATGGCCGTTGCATATCCTTATTAAAAGTACTGATGACGAATGTTTGCGTATATGATTGTAAATATTGTGTGAATCGTACATCGAATGATACCAAACGTGCCGCATTTACGCCGCGTGAACTTGCGGATTTAACAATTAATTTTTACAGGCGCAATTATATAGAAGGGCTCTTTTTAAGTTCGGGCGTTTTAAAAAATCCTGATTATACTTGTGAACAAATGATTGAGGCTTTGCGAATTTTACGTGAAGAATATCGATTTTTTGGTTATATCCATGCGAAAGCGATTCCAGGGGCGAGTCATACGCTGATTTCGAGATTGGGAATGCTGGCAGATCGAATGAGTGTAAATATTGAAATGCCTTCGCATGATAGTTTGCAGCTACTGGCACCGGACAAATCAAAACATTCTATTTTAAAACCAATGGGATATATTCAAAATCGTATTCAAGAGAATTGTACGGATCTTGTGAAGTACCGGCATGCACCTAAATTTGCGCCGGCTGGACAAAGCACGCAGATGATTATTGGTGCCACACCAGATACCGATTTGCAGATTTTAAATTTAACGGAAGGTTTGTATAAGAAATATCAGCTCAAAAGAGTTTTCTTTTCAGCGTACATTCCTGTGTTAGAAAATAGTCTTTTACCTGCACTCAACACGAAACCGCCGCTTTGGCGTGAGCATCGTCTTTATCAAGCGGACTGGCTGTTGCGGTTTTATGGTTTTGCGGCAAAAGAATTACTGGATGAAGAAAATCAGAGCTTTCATCCCTACGTCGATCCAAAATGCGATTGGGCGCTTCGGCATATGGAGATTTTTCCTATGGAAGTAAATCGTGCTTCCTATACCGATTTACTGCGGGTACCGGGAATTGGGGTAAATAGTGCAATGCGGATTGTGAAAGCGCGCCGCCTGAGTACCTTAAGTTTTGATGGTTTGAAAAAACTAGGTGTCGTCTTAAAACGTGCACAATACTTTATCACTTGTAAAGGGAAAAAAGCAGATGGATTGTGTTTGACAGAAAAAAATATCGTGCGTGCGCTGATGTCGGCAAAATCTTTCAAAGCTTATCAAAACGATTTTGGCAAAACGTCTGATCAAGAACAGCTTTCACTTTTTCCGGTGCATCAGGCAGAAAATGATTTTGTACAGGAGGAACTTATAAGATGTCTGCAGCAGAAAATTTAGTATATCAATATGATGGTACTTTTGATGGGCTTCTGTGCTGTGTATTTGAAAGCTATGAAAAAAAAGAAATTCCAATAGACATTCTTCTGCCAGAAACAGCGCAAACGGTTCTGCTGCCAATAAAGCGGATTGAAACAGATTTAGAAAAAGCGAAGCGGGTACTTGTATCCATTCCGAAAAAAATGGGACAGGAAGCGTTTCATTTTGTCAAAAGAGCTTTTTTAACTTATTATGGGCAAAAAGAAGTCTATATTTTGCTTTTTTTGCGTTTAGGATATTCTTATGGGTTTAAGGTAATGGAGCTGTTATCTCATGATGTTGTGCACACGCTTTTTAAAGCTGTACGACACTTAGAACGTGAAACACATCTATTTAAAGGATTCATCCGTTTCTCTGATTTTCAGCATGTTTTGGTAGCACAAATTGAACCGAAAAATTATGTGTTGCCTTTGTTATTGCCCCATTTTCGTGATCGATATCCGGAAGAACGTTTTCTCATTCATGACAAGACACATAAGATGGCACTTATATATCAACCTTATCAGTCGCTTGTTGTTCCGTTAGATGAAATCGAATTGCCGCAACCGGATCAGGCAGAACAAAAGTTTCGTACACTTTGGCAGGTGTTTTACAATACAATAGAGATCAAAGAACGACATAATCCTAAGTGCCGAATGACGCTAATGCCAAAACGGTACTGGACGTATATGACAGAGCTTAGCAATGCAAAGGAGACTACAGCAGTACCAAGTATTGCAGCAGAAAAAAATTTATTGAAATAATAATTCGGGTAGTCGTTTGGTATGATAGAGTTGAAACGTATGATTTAGGTGATTTTGTGATATTATATTGACATTTAAATCATTTTTGTATAACTTTACAAAAGAAGGTTCTATGATGCAGTGTTCTTGATTAAAGAATAACTTTATAGCAGATTAGAATCCTATCATATTGGACTGATTTTGAAATGGATGGAATAAATCATGCGGAATGCTTGCTGGACAGGCAGTTATTTAGGGAGGATAGACAATGAATGGATATGTCTGGGTCATTGTTTTATATGCGTTGCTGCTCATTGGCGTGGGTACTGTTATGCGAAAGCGTGTAAAGAATTCAGATGATTTTTTTGTAGGCGGAAGAAAATTTGGAACAGTGCTATTATTTATTACTTTGGTTGCACCCAACATTGGTGCCGGTTCTACGGTTGGGGTTGCAGGACTTGGGTTTCAAGCTGGAATCTCGGCGATTTGGTGGATTGTTGCTTCTGCGCTGGGAACGTTTATTTTAGCTCTTTTTGTTGGGCCGAAAATTTGGCGTTTGGCGAAAAAACATAATTTTTATACCTTAGGAGATTATCTTGAATATCGATATAATCGTAATTTTCGCGGTTTGATCTCTTTATTAATGGCAATCGGGTCAATTGCTATTTTTGCCGGACAGCTCATGGGGATAGCTTGGATTCTATCCGTTGTAGCTGGTGTTTCAAAAACGGTAGGAATTTTAATTGGTGCTGTAGTCGTTGTCTTGTATTTTTGTGCCGGCGGCCTGGTTTCGGCAGCTTATGTCAATAGTATCGAAGCGGTCGTAAAACTGATCGGTTTTTTTATCGCAGTACCTTTTGTTCTTCAATTTGTCGGGGGCTTCAGTGGATTAGAAGCAAAAGTTGCTGCCAATCTAAATGCCATGGAAACTGCACAATACTTTCAAATTGATGGTATGGGAATAACAACGATTCTTGGCTTTTTTTTAATGCTTACACCGTCTTTTTTCATATCACCGGCTTTAATCGGTAAAGTATATGGTGCAAAAAATGAAAAAACTGTTATTTATAGTACGATGCTCTGCGGCGTTGTCATGCTGCTCTTTGCGGTTATCCCTGTCTTACTAGGTATGGCGGCTTCAGTTGTAGTTCCCGATTTGGCAGAACGTGATTTAGCTTTACCGATTGTGATGAAAGAATGTATGCCTTTTTGGGCATCTGCACTTGCTTTGGCGGCGATATTTTCCGCAGAAATCAGTGCGGCAGATGCGGTGCTTTATATGATTACCTCATCTTTTACAAAAGATTTGTATCAAACATTTATCAAACCAGATATTTCTGATGCGCAATTATTGAAAACAAGTCGGATTGTTACGGTCGTTACAGGGCTGATAGGCGTAGGCATGGCGATTATACTGCCGAATGTAATTACCGCATTATCGATTTTTTATGCTTTAATGTCAGTTTCGTTGACAGCACCATTATTATTTGGCTTATTTTCTAAAAGAGCGGATACCATGGCTGCATTTGCTTCGGCTATTGTTGGCATTGGTGTGACGATTGTTCTACAATTTTGGAATGCTGGAAAGGGTATATGGATTTTGAATGCGCAGTCAACTGCGATTTTGATCACGATTTTTATGATGATTATCATGATGTATATGCATCCGGCAAAAATTAAAATACCGCCAAGCGACGTAGAATAGGCTGGTACAAGCGCCAAAGAATTTATATCTTTGGACTTTCCAATAAAAATCAAAGATTTCATGTTTATAATGAATTTATAAGGTACAAAACTCTATGGTAAATATATACATACTTCATCTAGTCATTGTTTCCCATTGTACCGATAAACAATTTTTGTTATAATTCCTATATATAGCGTGTCTAAACTTTACATAATATAGTGAATGGTTTAGCAAAATGAATATGAAAGTATTTAGGAGGGGTTTATTTTGAAAAAAAGTATTGTAACATTAGCAGCTATTTTAACGCTAACTACAGGAGCTGCTTCCGCTGCGCCAATTCATAATTTAGCAGGCGGAGAAACAGCAATTGGTGTCGGTACGAATGAAAGCTATATAGAGCATCAAGTTTCCGACGATTTTGCACTAGGATATCAAAGAGCTGATCGCGATGAGTATGGTGATCATGATGACATTTATGGTCAATTCCGTTTGAATAACAATTTACGGGCAATTGTTGGTCACAGAGATTTAAACTATGATACGAATTTCTATGCAGGTCTTGCTGCCAGCGTACCTTTAACGCCAAATATGGATGGTTATGCTTCCTTTGTAACAGGCAGTGATTTCAAAGAAACACAAATTGGTACAAATGTTTCTTTAATATCTAATGTTGAATTGAATATAAACTATCATTCTTTTAGCCCAGATCGTGGTCATAATGAAGATGGTTTTGGTGTAGGTGCTACAGTTAGATTCTAATTCTTATATTGTGGTATTGCCGTAATATAAAATTGATCTGAAATCCCCTCTTTTGAAACTTGACGTTTTGAAAGAGGGGATTTTTTATAACGAAAGGACGCATTAAGACGTATAAGTATATGCGGCACTTTTGTCTTTGTGAAGTGATTTAGATACCCCTTACAAATACGGGATAAAGATATGAATCACATCTTTTTGCTGGGCAATCATTTTATAAAAATGTGCAGGATTATTATGGATTTTAAAGAACTATTACCCATATTGAAATTGTCCATAGCCACGCGCGATTTTATCTCCACTAAACTACGCTTGAGTTATTTCAGACTTGCTAAATGGAGATTGGATTGTAAGATTAAAAGAAGTGAGAGTTGAATCATGAAAGAAATTGAAATGAAGCAGCAGAAGAATCTTTTATTGGTCATTGTAATGTTGTTTTGGTTTTCTCAATATGTGTATGTGCCTTATCAAACACCATACTTATTATCAATGCATGTTACACCGCCCTTAGTAGGTACGATCATTGGTGCGTATGGTTTTACGCAATTTGCATTTCGTATGCCAATTGGTATTCTGGCGGATATAAAAAAGCGACATAAAATATTTATTTTAATCGGTATTTTTGCTGCCGGCGTCGCATCCATTTTTCGGATCTATCTGCCCATGGCAAATGGTTTTTTGATCGGCAATCTTTTATCTGGATTAGCCTCGGCTATGTGGATTTCTTTTATGGTTTTATATTCTAATTATTTTACAAAGGAAGAGTTACAAAAATCCATGGGGCTAATCATTGGAGCGAATAATGTAGGCGTATTAAGCGGCTTTATGATCAGTACTTTGTGTTATGAGAAATTTGGAATGCAATTTCTTTGTATATTAAGCGTAGCGGCAGCTGTCGTGAGTTTTGGATTGGCAAGATATTTAAAAGACCCGCTTGGTTCGCTGCAAGTGTTGCCGGTTCGCGAGCTGATACAAGTTTATAAAAATAAAAGATTGATTCTTTTTTCCGTGTTGGCCTTGATACAGCAGGGCATATTGATGTCTACCTGCATGTCTTTTACGACACAGGCGGCCAAGGAGATTGGTGCCAGTGATATGCAGATTGGTCTTTGTTTAATCGTTTATATGATAGCGGCGGTAGCGAGTTCTTACTTCTCTACATCTGCTTATGCACAGAAAAAGGGAACGAAATTTTGGATTCCGGTCATATCGCTGGGACTCTTTCTTTACTGCATCATGTTAGCAAATCTGTTTTCTGTAGAGCAGCTTTTCGCCATTCAAATTTTAGCAGGAATGTCGACGGGAATTTTGTTTTCTTATTGTACTGCAGAAGCCATGAAGGAAGTTCCGCAGCAAAAAAAATCAACAGCGATGGGATTCCATCAAGCGATTTATGCAATTGGCATGACGGCCATGCCGATTGTTGCAGGAAATATAGTTCATACTGCCGGTTTAGCCGCTGCCTTTTACGTTGAAGGAGCAGTCGCTTTTCTTGCATTTATTATAGCGGTATATTTTTATTACTCGATTGAGAAGAAGCAAAGCCAAGGAGCATAAAAATCTGTCGACCTCCTAAAATGCATTTTTATAGGGGGTACGACAGATACAAAACATGCCAGGTTTTTAAAGGGATAGAGAGAGTTTTCTAAAAAAATTTGTTGCAATTTTATATGCAAATATGTTATATAATGAGAGGTAGACAGAAACTGATGAATTTTATATTGAAAAATAAGGCTTGGTTTATAGTCAGACTTCGAATTGACTCATAATGAAATGTAAATTTAGCTGGATTAATCAAATGTGCTATGTGCGGTGCACTTCGAATTGACTCATAATGAAATGTAAATGAAAAACTATGAGCAAAGTCATTAACATAATCAGTAAACTTCGAATTGACTCATAATGAAATGTAAATCTGCGCGTTATTTACCATGCTTTGGTAACTTCTTTACTTCGAATTGACTCATAATGAAATGTAAATTCCCATGCTTTTATGTAATGACCGTTTATTTTATAAACTTCGAATTGACTCATAATGAAATGTAAATGTCTATTTGCATAGATGTTAGCAATATTAATTGCTCACTTCGAATTGACTCATAATGAAATGTAAATGGCCTTACAGAAATATCTTTTGACGCGAGACTACCTACTTCGAATTGACTCATAATGAAATGTAAATAACGAGTGTGGGTTAAAAGATGATGACAGTATTTGCAACTTCGAATTGACTCATAATGAAATGTAAATATCTGCTTTTTATCTAATAAGGTACATAAACGTTTATAACTTCGAATTGACTCATAATGAAATGTAAATGCTTATCAAAATGTTACTGATATGGCTAACAAATTAGAACTTCGAATTGACTCATAATGAAATGTAAATATGGTAAAAAGTACAACTTTCACTGGTGAAGGCCAAACTTCGAATTGACTCATAATGAAATGTAAATGTAAACGGTACTGAAAGTACTTTTTGGTTGCTGAAAACTTCGAATTGACTCATAATGAAATGTAAATCTGCAAAAACATCAACCTCATGGGACATGCTAGGTACACTTCGAATTGACTCATAATGAAATGTAAATCAAGAAATGTTCTTGTCTACTTCGGCTGATATTGCACTTCGAATTGACTCATAATGAAATGTAAATCTGGCGAAGCTGATTTCGAAACATATTACAGTTTGAACTTCGAATTGACTCATAATGAAATGTAAATTTAAGACATTTAAATAATTCAAATTTTTCAGCAATACTTCGAATTGACTCATAATGAAATGTAAATGCGGTAAGGAGCTTGCTTTTTTTAGTGCTTCTCGTACTTCGAATTGACTCATAATGAAATGTAAATATGGCCATTTCCCACATATCATGATAGCGATTTTTAACTTCGAATTGACTCATAATGAAATGTAAATTGAAGCTGTACACTTTTTCGGTTTTACTCATTTCACCACTTCGAATTGACTCATAATGAAATGTAAATAAAGGTCGATATGAGGACGAAGCAGGGGCAAAGGAAACTTCGAATTGACTCATAATGAAATGTAAATCTAAAATTACATTTACGGTTTAGCCGTCGTGTTCCAACTTCGAATTGACTCATAATGAAATGTAAATTACCAGACGGTAATTTATCAAAAGCGAAATCTTTCAACTTCGAATTGACTCATAATGAAATGTAAATTGATGGACGGTGGGTTGCCGCAATTTTTGGGATATGACTTCGAATTGACTCATAATGAAATGTAAATGCTGAATTTTTTACTAATTCAGCAAACATTGTAAGAACTTCGAATTGACTCATAATGAAATGTAAATTAATGATTTAGGAATGTCTACACAAAATAGAGACTTACTTCGAATTGACTCATAATGAAATGTAAATGATGAAGATGGATATAGATTTTTTGGTAGTTCCAGCACTTCGAATTGACTCATAATGAAATGTAAATCTTTTAGAAACGAAGATTATGCTTTAGGTTTTTTGGACTTCGAATTGACTCATAATGAAATGTAAATTCGGATCTATGTAAGCAGTGAATTCAATTGGCACCGACTTCGAATTGACTCATAATGAAATGTAAATTAACACCGACATCATTCGATGTAACCACACGTGCGAACTTCGAATTGACTCATAATGAAATGTAAATTGATTTTATTGACTTTTCGCCATACATATGCTATAACTTCGAATTGACTCATAATGAAATGTAAATGAAGAAGCGAACAATGAAGCTGTTAAGGAAAAGCATACTTCGAATTGACTCATAATGAAATGTAAATAAAGAAGTTTTTGAGATCACAAAACAGCTAGAGAATACTTCGAATTGACTCATAATGAAATGTAAATATTGAGCTTCTATGCTTGTATCGTGTTGCTTGTCAGAACTTCGAATTGACTCATAATGAAATGTAAATGCGGTTGGCCAAGTTGGCTCTGTAGATGCTGTTGTGACTTCGAATTGACTCATAATGAAATGTAAATTGGGAAGATAGCGGGACTTGTACACTGTATCTAGAACTTCGAATTGGCTCATAATGAAATGTAAATAGATGTACATTAGATTCTGGTGGCAATGTTACTACACTCCGAATCGGCTCATAATGAAATGTAAATTTTTCAGTTGTCTTTTTTACATGTCTAAAAAGAGAGGATGCCTGATCGTTTTAATATGGATTCATATTGATTGGGGATTCTCACCTCCACATAGAAAAGACCTCCTAAAATTTGAATTTTGGAGGTTCATCGAGTATAATTTAATTGGTTGACAGCCGATGACTGACCTAGGGTTAATCGTCAGACCGTTTGGAAAGCGAGAGCTCCGAACGGTCGTCTTATTATTGTCGAAAAAAGAAAAATTTGTTATAATTTGTGCAGGTGCTACGATAACGATAGGCGGTTAGTTCCCATTTGCGATCCACTACGGTGGAGGAATGGGGGTGATGCCATGAATGATACAAACTTAACATTGTTATTTTTTATCATCCTGGTTTTTGCCATAAAAAAAGATTAACCGCCCTGCTACCAACAATGCGATTAATCTTTTAAACGTATAAACTTGGGAGCTAACCGTTTATCGGTAGCACCTTTTATATGTTTATCATAAAACATATAAATTATACTGTCAATAACTGCGTGAATTTTTTACTCTGCCAGATAAACGAGTTTTGATAAGATCATCAGCTTTGCGCTACTTAGACTCTCGCATAATAAAACAAAAAAACATAATTTTTACGATGAAAAATCATGTTTTGGTTTAGTTTTGCTTGCAATCGCTAAGAAATGTAATATAATTAGGAATAGGTGGAAATTAAAAAAGTCGCCGTGTCCTAAGAGTGCGGGAACACTTTTAGGCACGAGCAGGTGAGTTAGCACCTACACGTAACAGCTAGCTGTCTACGACGACAATTTATTATACCGTGCTTTTTCCTTGAAAACAAGGTAGGAGTGCGTTTTGTGTGATAAATTGAAGTTTTTGGCAGAAGGGCTTAGCGTCGGCATGCAATGAGAAACGGAGCAAGCGCATGTGTAGGTAGAATAACCTCGCATGCGCTTTTTTAATTTCCCCTGAAACAAACTGTAGGTTGGTTTCTTCTAGCTGTGGTGTCAGCAGGTAGGAGAAGCCATCTGCAGGATGAGGATGGGGGAATATAAATTGGGATCAGTCAACAGTAGCTTTAAACTGCGCCTAAGTATGTACACTGGTATGTGGCGAGACGGCATTCTCGCCGCATGCAACGGAAAAAATTCGCTCTATTTACAAGGAATGAAACATAGTTTCCCAAACAATAGGGTATTTATAAATGTATAAAACCTATAGAACGGCGAAAGATACGATTATCGCGGCGGAAGTTGAGCACGAGGACATTACGCTGCAATTGCTCGCTGATTTAGATGGCAAAGAATATTTACTTCTTAAACGGCAAGATGAAACGACGATTTATCATCTGCCATTGTCTGAGAAGATCAGTGAAATCGTGGACGATGTTTTATTTGAGGAATATAGAGCGATTACCTATGCAAAATTGGATCAGGAACTATTGGAACAGGGCATTAAACCAAAAAGCTTGGAATCTTTAAAATTGTATTGGAAATATTTCGATCAAAAAGGTTAATTGTCCTTGCTGTATTTTGACAACTTTTGCTATAATGCAAATAGGTGCTACGATAACGATAGGCGGTTAGTTCCCATTCGCAATCCACTACGGTGGAGGAATGGGGGTGATGCCATGAATGATACAAATTTAACATTGTTATTTTTTATCATCCTGGTCTTTGCCATAAAAAAAGATTAACCGCCCTGCTCACAACAATGCGGTTAATCTAGTTTAATCACTTTTGGGAGCTAACCGTTTATCAGTAGCACCTTTTATATTATTATCATAATCGTAAAATTTCATACTGTCAAGTTATAAGCGATTGGATTTATTTCCGGTCGCTTATTTTAGATTGGAATGTAGTGAAAATTAGCAGAACTAAATGTTTTGCATAGATTTATTCTTCTTGGTAAGAAATAAATCGTCAGTGTATTTTTTATTTTGTTATTAGAAAACTTGCAGAAATGAACAACTTGAAATCTTTCTGGAGAAAGGTTTGTTTTTTTGGCTTTATGTGGTATTCTTGGTAATACAATATGGATTAAATTGTGAATGAAATGTGTCATAATTATAGAGAGAAACAGTTTTCTTATCCTATTTATGACGTAGATTGTAAGCAGAAAAATATGAATTGAGGTAGCTTGAAGGCAGAGGATTCAAGTACTTGAAGAGGAACTTCCACAGACTGTGGAAGTTAAATGTCTAGGTAGGCAGTTATGAGACTGTTATAATGAAATTGTAGCAAGCGAGGTGTAAGTATTGGAGGTTCAAAACAAGCGGGTTTTAAAAATACTGGAGTTATTTGATATCAATAAGAAAGTACTGGATAGTGCCAGTATAGCTGCTTTGATTGGTGTGAGTTCGCGTACGATTCGTAATGACATCAAAGAGTGTAATGCCTTAATTCAAAAGTATGGCGCCGAAATTCAGGCAGAACCTGGTGTCGGATATATGTTGAAAGTTTATGATGAGAAGCGTTATGAGGCGTTTAAAGACACCCAGAGCAGTGAAGGCAGAAAAGAGTACTGGCTAAAAAATCATATCATTCCTTCGGACCATAATGATAGGATTTCCTTTATTATTGCTGAGCTTTTGCTAAATTCTTTACATGGAAGAGTCGTTACAGAGTCAGAATTAGCAGATGAACTTTTTATTAGTCTTTCGACGTTAAAAAAGTATATGAAGGATATAAAAAAAAGTTTACGGCGTTTTGGTGTGGAAATTACTGCGGATCGTATGAATGGTATTCGGATGCAGGGTGATGAAGCACAAATTCGTTATTGTATTTCAGAATACATTTTTAATAGTAACGAGTTGGTGGATTTAGCACAAAATGAATTTTACGCTAAATTATTTTCCCCAGAAGAAATTGAGAAGGTAAAACAAATTATTTTGGATGTTATCTTAAATTATAATATTCATTTAACGGATGTTGCTTTCAAAAATTTACTTGTACATGTGATTATTACCATGAAACGAGCTGATGGGAAAAATACGACGGAGTACAGTGAAGAAGAAATGACCGCTTTAGAGAAGTCTGTATATTTTTCGGCAGCAAAAGAAATTATAGATATTATCTTAAAGCAGTTAAATGTGGATATTACGAATGAAGTGTATTATTTGACACAACATTTTGTATCAAGTAAAAAGTTGCTGGAAACGGAAGAAAATACGGAAGTTACACAGGAGTACAAAACTTTAGTGGACAGTATTTTATCAAAGATCCGCAATGACATTGGGATTGATTTATCCGGCGATGAAGAGTTAATTTCTGGATTGATGATTCATTTGGGTGCTGCAGTAAATCGGCTGAAATTTAATATGAATATTCGTAATGAGATTTTAGTTCCGATTAAAAAGAATTATCCGCTGGCTTTTGAGATGGCGGTGATTGCCAGTAAGGTACTGACCAATCAGGAAAAACTCAGAACAAATGAAAATGAGATGGGTTTTTTGGCAATTCATTTTGGGGCGGCATTGGAACGTCGGAAAAGTAATACCAGTACGGCAATGACAGCAATTATTGCTTGTGGAACAGGTCTTTCAACAGCGATGTTTGTAAAAAGTAAGTTGCAGAGAAAATTTGGCAAGCAATTGCAAATCTTGAAGGTAAGTCCGCTTTATGAAATAACAGAGGAAACGATCCAAAGTGTTGATTTCGTTTTTACTACTGTACCGATTCGAGGAATTCATTCAGAAAAGATTATTCAAGTAGAGCCCATTTTAACTGAAGATGATTTAGGCAAAATCGAAATCATTATTAATGGAAATTCAGCAGAATCGCAGGAACAGTTTTTTAGAGAAGATTTATTCTTTCCAAAATTAAAGGCAAATTCTAAAATCGATGTTTTAGAAAAAATGACGGATCTTATGGTAAAGAAAGGGTATATCGATCAGGCAGGAAAGAAATCGGTGTTTGCCAGAGAACAGATGGCATCGACTGAATTAGGCAGTTTGATTGCAATTCCACATGCTTTAGAGAGCCACGGTGAAGAGGCCGTGATTGCTGTAGCAGTTTTGGAAAAACCGATTTTATGGGATAAAGAAAAAGTACAAGTGGTATTTTTGTTAAGTATTCCAAAGAGTAAATGTCGTGTTTGGGAGCCCGTTTTTGAGCGGTTATATCGTTATTTTATCAGTGATTTTGGCGTGAACACATTAATAAAAAATGCCAAGTTTGAGGTATTAATGGAGAAACTTGGTGAGTAGGAAAAGAGGTTTTACAGTAGGATGTTAATAGATTTGACGAGCGAAGAGCTTATTCGATTAAATATTGATGCAGATGATTGGGAAGATGCGATCCGGAAGTCGGCAGATGCTTTATTGCAAAATGGCAAGATAAAACCGGGATATATTGATGCAATTATTCATACGGTAAAAGAGGTTGGTCCCTATATTGTACTGACAAAACATGTTGCTTTGCCACATGCCAGATCAGAGGCCGGCGCAATTGAAAGTGCAATTGGGATAGCGACTTTGAAAAGACCGGTTATATTCGGCAATAAGGAAAATGATCCGGTAAAATATCTGTTTTGTTTGAGCGCAAAAAATAGTGAAAGTCATTTGAGTGCTTTAGCAGATTTGACGGCGTTGCTGGAAGATCAGGCTTTTTATGATCTTTTGGATCATGCGAAAGATGCGTCCGAAGTAATACAATATATAAAGAATTTTGATTCTGATGGGACGGTTTAATCCTATCTGAATCGCAATCTAACGATCCGGAGACGAGGTCATCGGATGAAATTTGATAAAAGAAGGGTGATAAAAATGGAATTTAAAGGATTAGTTGCTTGTCGTGCAGGGGTAGGATCAAGTTTGATGCTCAAAATTAAATTAAATCAAGTCATTAGTGAAAACAACCTGCCAATTAAAATTGAGCATGGTTCACTTGATACTGTATCAGGATTTAATGGTGCTTTGATCATTACTTTAAGTGATGTTGCAGAAGAATTATTGGGGAAAAAATTACCACAAAAAATTATCGGTATTGACAACATTATGGATAAAAAAGAAATTTTAACAAAATTGAATGCTTTTCTTGAAGAGGCGAAATAACAGGAGTTCTTGTTAAACGGCTCCTATGTGAACAGGTATTCCCATAAAGGTTATCGTTTGTTGTGCATAGGAGCACTGCTTCTAGAAGGAATATTAATTTCAGAATTTATGAAATACATTGAATTCATAAACAAAATAAATTTAATGTATGGTAGAAACTATATGGTCTTTATAGAGTTTAAAGTAAATGACGATGTTTACCGCGATCGGTGGTAATCTGGTCAAAATATGATAGATATGGGAGGCAGAAATCATGGATTTTATCGTTAGCTTATTGAGTAATCCTGCGGTCTTATTGGGTTTAGTTGCTTTTATTGGTCTTTTAGCGCAGAAAAAATCGGGAACTGAAATTATTACTGGTGCTTCAAAAACAGCGATTGGTTTCTTGGTATTTGGAATTGGTGCTGGAACGATGACTGGCGCATTACAAAACTTCAACAAAATGTTCCAGGCAGGATTTCATATCTCGGGCGTTATTGCATCGCCGGAAGCTGCTACAGCCTTGGCACAGAGCCAATATGGGTTTGTAACTTCTTCAATTTTGATTCTAGGTTTTATTATGAATCTTGTATTTGCACGTATTACACCGTTTAAAAATGTATTTTTCACTGGCGGACATAGTTTGTTCTTCGCTTGTGTTCTCGGCTTGATTCTAAAGTTTAATGGATTTAGTGATGGAGTAGCAATTGCTACCGGGGGGGTTATTCTAGGATTTTGCTCAGCCTTTTTACCACAACTTTGTCAACCGTTTATGCGTAAAATGACGGGACATGATGAGCAGGCAATCGGACATTTCAACATGCTTGGTTATTCTTTATCCGGTTATATTGGTAAAATCTTTTTCTCGAAATGGGGAGAAGAAACAACAGAAGACATCAAATTTCCAAAATGGTTATCTTTCTTCCGTGACTTCTTAATGGGTTGTGCGTTTGTCATGATGCTATTATTCTATATTTCTGCATTGGCAGCAGGTCCGGATTTCGTTAAGAAATTAGCGGGTTCGACACATTGGTTGGTGTTCCCTGGCTTACAGGCGTTTATGTTTACGGCTGGTATGTCCGTCTTAATGACTGGTGTACGTATGTTCTTAGGTGAAATCACAGCTGCATTCGTTGCAATATCTGAAAGATTTATTCCTGGTTCTCGCCCTGCATTGGACGTTCCAACTGTATTCCCGTATGCACCAACTGCAGTTATCGTTGGATTCCTTTGCTCTTATACCGCTGGGCTCTTTGCGATTGTCGTAATGGTGCTTCTAAATTCTCCGGTTGTTATTATTCCAGCAGCGCATATTTGTTTCTTCTCTGGTGGGACTGCAGGGGTATTCGGCAATGTATTTGGCGGTTGGAGAGGTGCTGTAGCAGGTTCTTTCACAGTCGGTTTATTATTGGCATTCTTGCCGGTTGTATTGTACCCATTATATGGCGAAATGGGTGTACTCGGCTCAACGTTCCCAAATGTTGACTATAATGTTATGGGAATGATTCTTAATAGCTTGTTAAGTATTTTTAAATAATGTTACAATAGGAATATGCTGTTGTAGAATGATAGTGTAAAAATATGTGAAACAGTATTAAGGAGAATGGATATGAGTGAACGTAATAAAGAAGCTTTGCAAAAATATGTGGTAACTTTTCTTGCAGAAATTGATAAGTTTGCTGAACAATTGGACTTTAAGAGCATCGAAGCAGCGAAAGATCTAATTTTAAACGCAGAAAAAAATAAAAATCGGGTTCATGTAACGGGGATTGGTAAACCGGGTCATGTTGCTGGATATGTTGCGTCCTTATTTTCGTCGACAGGTACACCTACGTATGAATTACACGGTACAGAAGCTGTACATGGTTCAGCAGGACAAGTATTGCCGGGAGACGTTGTGATCGCGATTTCCAATAGCGGAGAAACAAACGAATTGAAAGCGACCGTGGAAACGCTAAAGGTAAATGGTGCAAGCATAATCTCTGTGACTGGCAATGCAGATTCTTGGCTGGCTAAAAAAGGGGATGTATTCCTTTTCGCTGGTGTCGGCGCAGAAGGTGGAGTATTAAATAAAGCACCGCGTGTATCTATTGTTGCTGAAATTATTGTTTTACAAGCACTTAGTGTTGCTTTGCAAACAGAAAAGGGCTTGACAAAAGAGCAGTATGTAAAATGGCATCCGGGTGGATCTCTTGGAAAAGGGATCAAGGATGAATTGCAGCAAAAGTCATAGTCGCGTGGTTTCTAAAATTGGAGGAATTGGAATGGATGTTAAAGGAATTATCGTAGCAATGGTTACTCCTTTTGATGAGAATCAAAACATTGATTTTCAGGCAACGCGCCAATTGGTAAATAAGCTGATTGATGATGGGGTATATGGGATTTTTATTCTTGGAACAAATGGAGAATTTCATGTACTGAATAATCAAGAAAAAGTAGAGTTTGCCAAATGTGTAATTGATGAAGTAAAAAAACGCGTGCCTGTATATGTGGGAACGGGTGGAAATAGCACTGCTGAAGTCATTGCTTTATCTAAGCAGATGGAAGCGCTGGGGGCTGATGCATTATCAGTTATCACGCCGTATTTCTTAGTACCGTCTCAGGAAGAATTGATTGCGCATTATAAAGCGGTTGCAGCTGCTGTTCATGTTCCGATTGTTTTATATAACATACCGAAGAATACAGGTATTAATATTGCTGTAGAAACAGTTGCGCAGTTAGCGAAAGTCGATAATATTGTTGGTATTAAAGACAGCAGCGGTAATATTGATAATATCGCCGGCTATATAGAAGCAGCGAAGGGCGAAAAATTCTCTGTGCTTTCAGGGTCGGATTCTCTAATCTTAAAAGCGCTTAAAATTGGCGCCGTAGGAGCGATCGCAGCAACGGCAAATCTTTTGACGAAAAATGATGTGGAGATTTATGAAAACTTTATCAACCATCGTTTAGAAGAAGCCGAAAAAGGACAGGAAAAGATTGAAGTTCTACGCAGCGTTTTAAAATTGGCTACTGTTCCGTCCGTGTTAAAAAAATCTTTGGTGTTATCAAATATGCCTGTTGGTCCTTGCAGACTTCCAGTCCAAGAGCCTAAAGCAGAAGTAATACCAAAAATCAAAGAGATGTTAGCGTTTTATAACTTATAGAATACGTAAAACACTGGATGCTTAGATTTCATTGGCAATTCTCTTTGAAATAAGTCGCAGTTTAATTCGTTGGTTCAAGACAGTGAGCAGACGTATCAATAGAGAATCACTGTAAAATGCAGGTGGAAACGATTTAAACGATTCTGCCTGCATTTTTTATTAAGATAGTTTTATAGATGATGAAGGAGTGATTAGAATGTGGAAAAAAATAGAGAACTTGAAGACAATTTATGAAGGCGGTATGATTGTGATTGTCCGTGCGGATGATCCGGAAGATACTTATAAAATTGCTGAAGCGGCCATCGCTGGTGGCGCAAGAGCTTTAGAGATCCCATTTGCAGTTCCTGATGTATTAAGTATTGTAAAAAAATTATCAGGTAAATATAGCAGCCAAGGCGTTGTTATCGGAGTAGGGACTGTTTTAGATGCGGAACATGCTGCTGCTGCACTGTTAGCTGGTGCAGAAATGTTAGTAAGTTCAAGCTTTGATGCTGGAATGATTCGTATGGCCAATCGTTATCAGGCAATTACGGTTTCTGGCGCAATGTCACCAACTGAAATTGCTGAGTCAATGGCAGCTGGTGCTGATATTATCAAATTATTCCCGGCAGATTTTTATGGAGCAAAATATGTAAAAACATTGCGGGCACCAATGCCGACTGCACCGCTTGTTCCATTCGGCGGTGTAACACCGGAAAATGTTGGTTCATGGTTCGAAGCTGGCTGCGTTGCTGTAGGCGTTGGCAGTTATATTACAAAAGCGCATAAAAAAGATGGAGACTACGGTAAAGTCACCAAAGCAGCAGAAACTTTCCTTGAAGCAATTAGAGCGGCTAGATAAACTCTATGGACAGATAGGCGGCGGGTCGGCGATAAGCACCTATCTACGTCGTTGCATGAAGGTGCTGTTCGTCGACGTACACAAGTACGACTCCTTCACATCCCCTTCATGCGCGCCTAGTATCTAGGCACTTCTCACCAACCGGCAACCTATCTTCGTACTAGTTTATAAGTGGAATCGATTTTAGCAACTCATATTCACTTTTGTGAATATGAGTTGCTTTGTTGTGCCATGCCATTTTGTCGCACGTTAATGCGGCAGTTTTTGCTTTGTTTTCGTTCTCCCGGCCTTTTCCGGAAAAATACGTTCCGAAGGATGAAAAATGATCGGCTTACGTTAAGAAATTCGCTTGTCTGAACGAAGTGAGTTTGTGAATTTTAGTAAGCCGATCATTTTTCAAGTATTTTGGAGGTTGGAGGCCTAGCCTTTTCGTTCTTTTGGGCAATGCCAAAAGGACACCCACGTCTTTATTATTACATTAGAATTTTTATAAATATCCTGATGTAATGTGTCCATTTTTTATCTGTATAAATCGACAGGATATTTGGCAAAGCTATAATTTTGGTGTATGATTAATAATTAGAGTAAGGGTTTAATTTATTATGATTTAGAACGGGGGCGTATCGTAAAATGAAAAAAATGCTAGCAATTATGCTTGTAAGTTTGACAATGTTTATTTTAGGCGGATGTGGGGCACAGAATGAATCTAAAAGTGGAAAAATGCAGGAATTGACGGTTGGGATTATGCCGGATGTCGATTCCATCCCATTTATTATTGCGCAAGAAAAAGGGTATTTTAAAGAAGAAAATGTAAATGTAACATTGAAACCATTTAAAAGTGCAATGGATCGTGATAGTGCATTGCAGAGCGGAAATTTAGATGGCGCGATTTCTGATATGCTGGCTGTGGCATTTGCTAAAGAAGGCGGGTTTGATGTAAAAATCACTTCGCTTACTAGTGGCAGTTATAAAATGGTTGTGGGAAAGAATGAAGCCGCAAATAGTCTTGCAGACTTAAAAGGAAAAGATATTGCGATTTCGAAGAATACGATTATTGAATATGTGACTGATAAAATATTGACGGAAGCAAATATGTCGGATACGGATCTTCACAAGGTTGCAATCCCGCAAATTCCGACTCGGCTGGAAATGCTGCAGAATGGTAAAATAGCTGCAGTCACTTTACCTGAACCGATGGCAAGTATTGCAATAAGCAATGGAGCGCGGCTAATGAACAGTTCGGATCAATTGGGTATCAATCCAGGGGTTATGATGTTTACGAATCAAGCGGCAGCTGATAAAACCAAAGAGTTGCAGGCTATGTATAGAGCGTATAATAAAGCGATTGCGTATTTAGAAAAGGAACCACAGGAAAATTATATTGATCTTTTGATTGAAAAGGGCGGTTTTCCATCAGCGGTAAAAGGGTCTTTGGTATTGCCTGCATATAAAAAAGCAACCGTACCGACTGAAAAAGATGTGAATGATTGTATGAAGTGGCTAAAAGACAAAAATCTTGTGAAAACATTATATTCCTATCAAGATCTAGTGATAGAGCAATTTGTTAAGTGATGCAATATGATTGAAATAAAAGATTTATCTGTAGTTTATCAATCTACTGCTGAAACCTATACTGCACTCAAGGATATTCAGCTCGCGATTCCAACAGGCGGAACTTGTGCAATCATTGGTCCGTCTGGGTCGGGGAAGTCGACGCTTTTAAAAGTGCTGGCTGGAATTATCACTGATTTTACAGGCAGTGTAGAAATTGATGGACAAGCAATTTCACCGAAAAAACAAAAAATCGGTTTTATTCCGCAGAATTATGGATTACTGCCTTGGAAGAATGTTTATGAAAATATTTGTTTAGGTCTGAAAATAAAGCAGCCAAGAGAAAAAATAGAACCCAGTGCCGTAGATTTCATTATGCAGCAACTTGGCATTGACGGATTGGGGAAACGTTATCCGGGCGAACTGAGTGGCGGACAGCAGCAAAGAGTAAGTTTGGCGCGCGCTTTTTTATTGAAACCTGATGTATTGCTGATGGATGAGCCGTTTTCTGCTTTAGATGCAATAACGCGTGAAGAGATTCAAAATGTATTTTTAGAGGTTTGGAAAAAGCATGCGGTGTCTACGGTTTTTGTAACACATTATGTGGAAGAGGCTGTTTATTTAGGGCAGAAAATTGTTATTTTATCTACGAATCCGGGAAAAATCAGCAAAGTGATTGAGAATCCGCTTTTTGGTGAAGCTGGGGTTCGAAATAAACAAGAATTTTTTGAATTAAGTTTAAGACTACGTAATTTTATTAAAGAGGATTGGTCAAGTTGATAGAGAAACGTACTTTCTTATGGTATCTTTTGGGGATCGGCATTTTTTTAGCCAGCTGGCAAGTGATTGCGCAAGTGATTCATTTACCGATTGTACCTTCGCCTTTTAGGGTTTTTGAAAATTTAGTAGATATTTTCGTACAATCAATTGCGATTCACGGTTTTTATAGTTTATGGCGTATGGTGGCTGGACTTGTCCTCGCGATTCTTGTTGGAGTGCCTATAGGAATGTGCATGGGATATTTTCCGCAATGTGATCGTTTCTTGGCACCACTTATTTATTTGACGTATCCAATTCCTAAAATTGCATTATTGCCGATTCTTATGCTGCTCTGCGGTCTTGGTGAAGTCTCAAAAATATTGATGATTTTTTTGATCATCGTATTTCAAGTGATCGTGTCGGTACGCGATGGGGTAAAGGGGATTCCAAAAGAGACCTATTACCCGTTATATTCACTAGGGGCGAGTTTTTGGAGTGTTTTTAGGGAGATTCTTTTTGCTGCTTCTATGCCGAAGTTTCTTACCTCTGTTCGCGTTGCGATGGCGACTTCGATTTCGGTATTGTTTTTTACGGAGACGTTTGGTACGCAATATGGTATGGGGTATTTTATTATGGACGCATGGCTGCGCGTCAATTATTTAGAAATGTATTCGGGGATCGTTGTACTAAGCTTTATCGGTTTGATTTTATTTGGCATCATAGATTTTTTTGATAAGAAAATTTGTCATTGGCAGTACAAATGAGCATAAACATTTCTTTATGAAAATGATTATTATTTAATATCTATTTATGTCTACTTGTGTTATAATAAGCAATATATAGTATAATTAGGTTTTATTAACAAATGAAATTTAATTGTAGTATAGTTTGAATTTATAATTTTTAACTAGTAGGAGGATAGCGATGTTAAAGAACTTATCATTTAAGGGGAAAATGTTAGCATTCATTTTACCAATTACAATTTTGGGATTAGTGTCATTATCCCTTGTGTCATATTACTTCTTTCAATCCGTATTGGATAAGGAATTGGTAAATCAAACAGAGAAAAATGTTGCCGAAATATCAGAAAATATTGATGGGTGGCTAGAGGCACGGCTGCTGGAGACGCAGACGGTAGCGATGAGCCCGACCTTAAAGAATATCGCCAATGATCCTGCATCAGCAAATAAGGCGAATGAATTTCGTCTGAAATTAATGACAGAGAAGGTTCCTAATACATATGACAGCGTGAGCTGGGGGCATTTTGATAATTCAGGTGTATTATCCGGGATGGCTGTTACCGGGCCGAAGATGATGGAAGTAAAAACAAAAGCTTGGTATGCGGATACGATGACGGGTAAGAAGGATTCTTTTATGTCTTCACCTGTAATTTCACAGGCAACAGGCAAGATTATTGTAAATTGTATTTCGTTAGTGAAAAATGAAACGAGTAAAAATATCGGAATGGTTTTAGCGGCTGTTTATGTACAGGCCGTAGAAGATAAAGTACACGAGCTTAATACCGGTGAGAGCGGGTATGGATTACTGGTCGCACAGGATGGAACCTTTGTCGTACATCCAAATAGCGAGTATGTAATGAAGAAGAAAATTACGGAAGCTGAATCACCGCAAATACAGGCGCTTGGTAAATTGATGTTGGAAGGACAAAAAGGCATGTATCGCTTTGAGGAGCAAGGCAGTCATAAAATTGCATTTTATGATCCGATTCCAACAGCAGGCTGGGCAGTTGCGGCAGTGCTTGACGAAGACGAATTATTGGCACCGGCAAAACAAATTTTGTGGATTCTTATGACGATTTCACTCATTGTGCTGTGCTTGTTATCTTTTGTTATTGTTTGGGCGGCAGGTCGTTTGGTCAAACCACTTGGTTTGATGGTTACTACGGTTGATGAAATGGCGGCTGGTGATTTCAGTGAGAAAGCTGCACAAGTGGATACAAATGATGAGTTTGGTCGACTGGCAAATGCTTTGCGTAAGATGAGAAATAATGTTCGCAATTTGATGAAGCAAGTGGTTGTGTCGTCGGAAACTTTAGCTTCCTCTTCGGAAGAGTTGACAGCAACTGCAGAGCAGTCTGCACAAGCTTCAAATCAAGTTGCAAATTCAATCACGGCAGTTGCAGGTGGGATGACAGAACAGTTAGCAGCTGTAAAAGATACGACAAATGTAGTGGAACAGATGTCAGCGGGGATTGAAGAAGTTGCTGCAAATGCGAATGTTGCTGCGGATAAGAGTGTGGAAGCTGCGAATACAGCAAAGACTGGTAGCGAATCTGTAGAGCAGGCAATCACGCAAATGAATAAGATTGAGCAAACGACCAATGATTCTGTTAGAGTTGTAACAGTGCTTGGTGAACGATCAAAAGAAATTGGTCAGATTGTTGATACGATTTCCGGTATCGCTGGGCAGACGAATCTCCTTGCCTTGAATGCCGCAATTGAAGCTGCACGTGCTGGTGAAACTGGCAGAGGGTTTGCCGTTGTTGCGGAGGAGGTTCGTAAGCTTGCCGAGCAGTCACAATTGGCTGCGAAACAAATTTCAGAATTGATTTCAGAAATCCAAAAGGATACGGATACTGCAGTCGTGACGATGAATGAGGGCAGTCAGCAGGTTAAAATCGGAACCGAGGTCGTTGGAGCAACTGGTGATTCGTTTAAACAGATTTTACAATTTGTTATGGAAGTTTCAGCTGAAGTTAAGGGCATTTCCCACGCAATGCAGAATATGGCGGATAACAGCCAACATATTGTTGATATTGTACAACAGATGGATCGCTTAAGTATGAAGGGGGCAGACGAAGCACAGAATGTATCTGCGGCAACGCAGCAGCAATCTGCTTCAATGCAGGAGATTGCTTTCTCAAGTCAGAATTTGGCGAAAATGGCGGAGCAATTACAAGAAGAAATAAAGAAATTTAAAATTTAAATGATTCGTGAATAAATAACGAATAGGGTGCAGTTAACGAAATGAGGTTTGTTAACTGTACCCTATTTTTCTATACAAAAATAGTTAGTAAATGAAGTTTATCGACGTAATTTTTAAGCTGTTTTAACGTTAAAGTATATAAATAAAAGTGTGGTTTCTATGCTTTTTTATGAATTTTTATGCATTGAGGAAAATGTGAAAAAACCCACTTGATTCCTTATTTTACGTAAAAAATGGAAGTTGAATTTTCATAAAATTACAACTTTTTGTTTATAGATATGCTGGAAAGGATTTAGTACCTATGACATAGAATAACTGTTAAATATAATAGTATTATTGACGAATATTGCAGATTTAAAAATGTAAATCCATCACGTTTTATGAATTTATAGTTTAAATTTTTTGATAATTTCGCATTTTGCGAGAATGGATCTAGTATTCGTTGATTTCTCCTTTTTCTGTCACTTTATTATCATGAGGGGGTATTTTATATTATGGCATTCGGTACACATGAAAAAGCTTTAACAAAAGAACTTGCAAAGCAAATTGATTTAATTTTATTTGCGCATGATAACGATGGTACTCAATTGGTTGGAATTTTATTGGATGTCCAAGCGGTCATTCCAAATCATTATATTCCAACGGAAGTCGCTTATTATCTGTCAGAGAAATTAAATATCAAGATTGCTACAGTTTACGATTGTATTACGTTTTATTCCTCGATATCGGATAAACCGAGAGCAAAATATCCGATTCAAGTTTGTAACAGTATCGTTTGCAAGATCAATCACAATACGCAATTGTTTGAAATGCTAAAAGAAATGTTGAATATTAATTTAAATGAAATTACGTATGATGGCCGTTTCACATTGGAAAGTGTTCCGTGTTTTGGCGCTTGTGATATTGCGCCGGCTGTTCGTATCAATGGCAAAGTGTATGGACATTTAACGACAAGGGACAAAATTGCCAATATGTTAAATGAATTGATTTAAGGGAGAGAAGAGCCGAATGAGTAAAGCTGTGTGTTTTATGACAAAAAATTTTGGGAAATATGATGTAAAATCCATTGGTTCTTATATGGCGATTGGCGGATTTAACGCGTTAAAAAAAGCAGTTAACATGGCAGGGGAAGAGATTGCAGCAACGCTTGCAGAGGCGAAAATTAAAGGTCGTGGTGGTGCAGGCTATGATATGGGGAAAAAATGGTCACAGGCAAAAGCCGTTATTGCCGATCAAAAAGTAGTTGTTTGTAATGCAGATGAGGGAGAACCTTGTACATTTAAGGACCGTACACTGATAGAAAAAGATCCGTTTAATTTAATAGAAGGTATGATTATTGCTGGTTATACTGTAGATGCGCAAAATGGATATATCTATTTAAGGGAAGAATACAGCCATCTTAGGCCGCTGCTTCTGGATGCAATCAAGCAAGCAAAGACTTATGGATTTTTAGGTGAGAATATTCTGGGCAAAGGTTTTAACTATGATATTCATTTGTATTCTGGTGCTGGCGCCTATGTCTGCGGCGAAGGTACTGCTCTTGTTGAATCCATTGAGGGGAAAAGTGGTCGCCCGCGTATGAAACCGCCGTTTATTAAGCAATGTGGTTTATATAATCTGCCTACTTGTGTAAATAATGTGGAAAGTTTGTCTTTGGTCTCAAGTATTTTATTAGATGATGAAAAGAAATATATGACGTATGGTACGCAAGATTCAGTGGGAACAAAATTGGTAAGTGTCGCTGGGAATGTAAAGCATCCGGGCGTTTTTGAAATCCCATTTGGTGTCACTGTGCGTGATATTGTATATGGATTAGCGGGCGGCATCGTTGATGACCGCGAAATTAAATTGATCCAATTTGGCGGTGCGTCCGGAAAAATTGCATCAAAGAGTGTTTTAGATACACCTTATACCTATGAAGATTTACGCAGAGCTGGTGTTGGTGTGGGATCAGGAGCGATCTTAGTCGTTGATGAACGCACAAGCGTAATTGATTTTCTGAGAACTACACAAGACTTTTTTTCACATGAAAGTTGTGGACAATGTACGCCATGCAGAGAGGGCAATCGGCATGTAAAAATGCTGTTAAGCAAAGTTGCTGCAGGATCGCACACAGAAGCTGATGTAGCGGCTATGCAGAGAATTGCAAAGATTATGGCAATGTCATCTCTATGTGGATTAGGGGAAACAGCGCAGAGTGCGTTAGTTTCTGCTATGCATTGTTTTGCGGAAGATTTTCAAATTAAATAGAATGAGGTGTAGATTTTGAGTACAGTGAATATAAAAATTAACAATATTCCTCTTCAAGTAGAAAAAGGAACAAAAATACTGGAAGCGGCTAAAAAAATCCATATTGATATTCCTCATCTTTGTTATCATCCCGATCAAACGATTAAAGCACATTGCCGTATTTGTACGGTCGAAGTTGTTGGCAGCCGAAGGCTTTTAGCTGCATGCTCTACAGAAGTGTGGGATGGCATGGAGATTTATACCGATACAAAACTCGTGCGTGATACACAAGTGGGGATTTTGGAACTTATTTTAGCAAATCATGAACAGAATTGTTTATCTTGTGCAAGAAACCAAAATTGTGACTTGCAAAAACTATGCAGTCGATTTAATGTCTTAAAACCGCATCTTGAAAAAGTCAGTGAACCTAATGTGATTTATGATAAAAATCCGAGTCTCATGAGGGATTTGTCAAAGTGTGTAAAATGCGGACGTTGTGTAAAAGTTTGTAATGAGGTGCAAGGTGTAAATGCACTTACGTATTCTGGACGTTCAGAAGATTTTCAGGTGACTACGGCATATCATAAACCATTATTGGAAACGGATTGTATTCTTTGTGGACAATGCAGCTCAGTATGCCCCGTTGGTGCTATTGTGGAACGTGATAATACACAAAAAGTTTTAAATGTGCTGCAGGATCCAAGTAAGCATGTGATTGTGCAAGTTGCGCCATCAGTTCGTGTTGCGATTGGTGATGAATTTGGTTTGCCGCAAGGGTCTATCGTTACAGGAAAAATGGTGACCGCACTTAAAATGCTCGGGTTCGATAAGGTTTTTGATACGAATTTTGCAGCCGATGTTACGATTATGGAGGAAGGCAGTGAGCTATTAGAACGGATAAAACAGCATGGAAAACTGCCTATGATTACATCCTGCAGTCCTGGCTGGGTCAATTATATGGAAAAACACTATGGTGATTATATTGAGCATCTTTCTACGGCGAAATCTCCGCAGCAAATCTTTGGTGCAATTGCAAAATCTTATTACCCAGAAGTTTCGGGTGTAGACGTTAAGGATATTGTGACTGTCTCCATTATGCCATGCGTTGCGAAAAAATTTGAAGCAAATCGTCCGGAAATGGGACGGGATGGCAGACAAGATGTTGATATTGTTCTTACAACTAGAGAATTAAGTAAGTTAATAAAATACGTCGGTCTTGATTTTGTGAATTTAGAAGAAGGCTCTTTTGATAGCCCACTTGGTATCGGCAGCGGTGCCGGTGCTATTTTTGGAACAAGCGGTGGCGTTATGGAAGCTGCGCTTAGAACGGTAGCGGAAGTATATACAGGAAAAGAATTGAAGGAAGTCGATTTTAAAGAAGTACGCGGCTGGCAGGGAATCAAAGAAGCTACGATTGACCTTGGTGATGCTAGCATAAAAGTAGCGATTGCACATGGCTTGCGAAATGCAGAAAAAATTATGGAAGCAATAAAAGCCGGTGATTGTGATTATACTTTTATTGAAGTGATGGCTTGCCCTGGTGGCTGTGTCGGCGGTGGTGGACAGCCAATTCAATCCACGGTGGATGTCAAAAAATTACGTATGGATGCGCTCTATGATATTGATCAAACCCATATTATTAGAAAGTCGCATGAAAATCCAGAGGTTAAAGCGCTCTATGAAAAATATCTTGAAGCACCACTTAGCCATAAAGCACATGCACTCTTGCACACCCAGTACAAAAAGATAGAGAAACCTTACGATTTTTCTTATTTAGATAAATAATCAGACGACCTCTGATTTCCTCTACCATGCTTAGTCTTTAGGAGAGATCGCAACCCAACCCTATCTGTCTAGAAGTTGTTTGTGTGCTGAGGAGACGAACTAAAATTCAGCAACTTTTGTTTTCGTCTCCGGCCTTTTCCGGAAAAACACGTTCCGTAGGATGAAAAAAGATCGACTTACGTAAAGAAATCCGTTTGCTTGAGCGCAGTGAGTTAAGGATTTTAGTAAGTTGATCTTTTTTCAAGTGTTTTGGAGGCTTAAGGCCTAGCCTTTTCGTTCTTTTGGGCAATGCCAAAAGGACCTCTATGTATGTATGCATTAAGAGCTTCATAGGTAAAGTTTTATTGCGATATTTCTTTTTCTTGTTATAGCAAATAGAATAAAATTTTTCTATTACCAGGGAAATATTTATAATTTTATAACAGATTTTAGCAAACTTTGATAAAGCAAACGCTATTGCAGACGGAAGATTAAGAGGTAATTTTTAGTAGCGATAAACACAGAATGATGATAAAATAAACAGGAAAATTATCTGACCAATATAGGCTGCGTGTAGTAGAAGGTGAAAAAATGGAATTTCGACAATTAGAATACTTTTGCATGATTGCTAAATTAGAGAATTTTACGCGTGCAGCAGAATTCTTGCATGTATCTCAGCCCTCAGTAACGAAAGCAATTAAATCATTGGAAGTGGAACTGAAAGTAACATTAATTGATAGAAGTCAAAAACATATCATGTTAACACCAGAAGGTAAGGCATTTTTAATCCATGCGGAAAAAATAGTACAGGCTATGGAAGCAGCTGTTCAGGATATGAATCGATTTCAAAAGAATGAACAAGGGGAATTGAAACTTGGGATACCACCGATGATAGAGGGGTATTTGTTTCCGGATATTTTTACAAAATTTAAAATGTTATATCCAAAGATTGAGCTGAATATTTTAGAATATGGCGCTTCAATCGAAGTGCAGACCAAGCTGGAAGAAGGGGAAATTGATCTCGGGATTATTTTAGGTGAGAATGCCAAACATAAAAATAGCCAGTTGATTATGCAAGATCAGATGAGTGTATGTGTGCATAATGCGCATGGGCTTAAAAAAGAGAGCGCAGTGAGCTTTCAGCAGCTCAAAAATGAAACTTTTATTTTACAGCAGCCAAGTACACACCAATATAAAGAGATTTATGCGCGCTGTCAAGAATATGGTTTTGAACCTAATGTTTTACTTTCTACAGCACAGTTGAAAACGATTAAGCAGCTTGTTGCCAATCAAGCGGGGATTTCTGTACTGCCGAATTTAGTAACGCATACGGAAACGGATTTTTCGACTGTTCAGCTTAAGCCAGCGATGATTGTGAATGTTCTACTCATTTGGAGTGGCAATAAATATTTATCACAGGCAAGTCAAAGCTTTGTGGATTTTATAAAAAACTATATAAAATCGGCTGATTTTCAAGATTTCATACATTCCTATCGTTCAAAGAGCGATGAAAGATAAATGAACCCTATTTATAACCCTGAATTCTTAGTTATTTTAATTTGAAAGAGCGCTTATAAAGCATGAAAAGAATTGATCCGCGGATCAATTCTTTTCATGCTTTATTTGGATATCTGTTTTTAAAATGCTGTTTACAAAGTTTTAACCATTCACGTGTCGCGAAGGACTGATATTTATTTTTCTTCCATATAATTGCTAAATTCCAGGGAATTGATGCGTTATTAAGTGGGATATTGATGCATTTTTTATCGTCTAATTCCTTGCAGATTGTTTCCGGGAGTAAAGCAATGCCTAAGCGGGCATTTACTGTCTCAGCGATAAAATCCCATTGTGAACTTTGGCATACGATGTTTGGGGAAAAGTTATTTTTTTGGCATTCTTTATAGATCAGTCCGTTCAGCGAAAAATCGTTACTGTAGAGAATAAAATCTTCATCTTTCAATTCAGCTAAGCTAAGAGTAGCACGATTTGCCAGTGGATGGTCTATCGGTAGTACGGCTCTTAATTCTTCTTTGACGAAAGTAAAGCTTTCAATTTCGCTTTCGGTCAGCGGCAAGGCAATTACGCCGATATCAAGCAGCCCGTTTTTTACATCAAGTTCTACTTGCTTTGATCCCACTTCAATTAATTTTAACATAACTTGTGGATAGGCCTTTTTAAAGGCACCAATTACACTGGGGAAAAAGCGTGAACCAACCATAGGGGGAAGTCCGATTGTAATTTCACCATGCTTAATGTTTACGACATCGTGGATTTCACTAGATAAATCATGAAATTCACTCACGACACTTTGTGCACGTTTAAATACCGCTTTTCCCACATCCGTAAGTTCTATCTCACGCCCAAGTCGTTCAAACAGAGTTACGCCAAGCTCATTTTCCAGTGTTTTAATAACCTTACTGATCGAAGGCTGGCTGACATGCAGGAATTGTGAAGCCTTTGTGAAACTTTTTTGTCTGGCAACTTCAATGAAATAGGTCAAATGCAAGATATCCATTTCTAAGGCACCTCATTTTTTATTTTGATATAGCTTAAACGCATACTATATATATATAACAAGTATTTTATTATTCCTGCAAATTGTAGTAAACTATGAAACATAAAGATGAATAATAAATTTGGTTAATTTTTAATAATAATTCAATTAATTATATTAATTGAATTTTAAATAAAAATGTCTTGGATTTTACCTGGGAAAATGTAAACTTGTAAATAGAACATGGGGTGATAGAAATGAAAATCATAAGTATTTTGATGCAAATTGTAGGATTGTGTGTGATTAGCTTTATTGGCAATATGATTGCAAGTGCTGTTCATGTTGGAATTCCTGGCAGCATTTTTGGAATTTTAATATTACTTATTATGATCCAGCAAAAATGGCTGCCGCTTGAAAAAATTGAATTAGGTGCAAATTTTTTGATTGCAGAATTACTTTTGTTTTTTATTCCATCCGCGATTGGTGTCATTCAATTTCAAGATGTATTAAAAAATGATTGGGCACAATTGTTGTTTGCAATTGGCGGAAGTATTTGTTTTGTTGTAGTATTTGTCGGTATTATAACGGAAGGTATTGTTCGCTTTCGTGAAAGTAGGAAAATATCATGATGATTTTTTATTTAATTTTAACTTTAAGCATTTATTTTATAGCAAAAAAATTATATCGTAGAACCAATCATATGATATTTTCACCTTTGCTGGTTTGCCCGATTATTATCATTGGGGTATTGCTGGTGTTTCAAGTACCATATGAATCGTATGATCAAGGCGGACAGTTATTGACTATGATGCTGCAGCCTGCAACTGTTGCGTTGGCAGTACCAATGTATAAATACCGTAAAACCGTTAAAAAGTATTTTATGGAATTGGCTGTGAGTGTAACCGGAGGCGCTATAGTAGCTATAGTAACTTCAATGGTAATCGCTAGTTTTTTAGGAATCAATTCTCAATTACTTGCGAGTCTCGCACCTCGTTCCATTACAACACCAATTGCAATGAGTGTTTCTGAACTTGTCGGAGGGAATCCTTCCATTACAGCTGTATTTGTCATTTGCACGGCATTGCTTGGTACGATTTTGACAACTGCACTGCTCAAATATGCACCGATTAAAAGTCCGGTAACAAAAGGTGTACTGTATGGTATTTCTGCACATGGAACCGGTACTGCAAAAGCTTATGAATTGGGACAGATTGAAGGTGTGATTGCCAGTCTGGCGATGATTTTTATGGGAATTATCACTACGTTTATTGCGCCGCAGGTTGTTGCAGTATGCTTTCATTTTCTTGGTGGCGGAGTTTTCTAATCTGTAAAAAAATATAATTTTATAATATGAACAACAATACGCTTTGCAATTTTGCAAAGCGTATTGTTATTTTTAGGTTAATTTAGCTAACTTTTTCGCGATAGTGAGTAGGGTGTGGTTCAATTCGGTTATGGATTCCAATGAATCGCAGATTGGATGATTTGTCGTGTGTTGAGAATTAAATAAGATTGGTCGCTTTGAAGAATCTTCCGTCGAAGTATCTAAAATTGCCACATCGGGAGAAACATGATTTACGACAGATTTTATGACTGCATTTTGAATGACATCAATCGCCTTAGTGCTATAGAGTGCTAATTCATCGACTTCTTGATGAAGCTCACCGAGTTCTTTTTCAGAATGGGTAGGCGTAAGTTTTAATTTTGCTGCAATATCGGCTACGCCTTGATCGATGCATTTGTGAAAATTAGTGGCAATGCATTGCAATAATGCACAGGCAGAATGCACAGAGGCAACACGTGTACCTGGGATGATCGTTAAGTCAGGTCGAAGGTAAGAAACGTATTTTGGCGCTTGCAAGACATCGTTACCCACAAATTTATCAACACCTATGATGTATTTTGCTTCTTTTAAGCGTGCGATCACTTCTTCTTTCGGCATCTCTTCATAAGCGATTGGTAAAAAGTTTACTTCGGTGATCCCTAGCTTTTCGCAATACTCAGCAAGGATCGTGGTGTATTCTAGTTGATTATTAAATAAATAGATTGTTTCGCCACGTGGAATTCTAGCGACTGCAATGAAAAATTTCGCAGTAGGTATTAAATCTAAAAGAACAATTTTCGTATCGGGGATTATTTTTTTCAATGATTTTAACTGTGTTTGTGCACAGATATAAATATCAGCTACCGTGTCATTTTGTATTTCATAGGTAGAGTACGTTTTTATATCAATTTCATCGCCAACAATAAACTTGGTAGCATCGAGAATTTCGCCTGCTATCAATGGACTGCTGCCGACTGCTGCAATTTTTAACTTCATGATGATTAAATTCCTTTCATCTTTCCATCCAGATCTATTTAAAATGTACTTATTCAGTTAGACTGGATGTCAAATTTAATAATGCTTGTGCTGCATGGGAGAGGTATTTGTTTTTCTTTCTGGCAATTGCGATGTTAATATGGATCGGATTTTTCAAAGGAATTGCTGCTAAATGAGAATCATGTTCACACAAATCGCGAGGAATAATGGATAATCCGATATTGCAGGCAACTAGATTTTTGATTGTCTGAATATGATTCGATTCAAATGTTATTTGTGGCAGCGTGTTTCGATGCTCAAATTCTGTAATGATTAGCTTTCTAAGTAAACAACCGTGTTTGAATAGAATCAATGGTTCATCGACTAAATCGGATAGATCAATTGTCGGAAGCTGATGAAAACGATGTTCTTTCGAACAGCAAACAACAAGTTCCTGTGTGCCCAAGTGTAGATTTTCAATAAAATTATTATCTTCGCCTTGGATGATAATGCCTAAATCTATCTTATCCTCAATAAGAGCTTTTTGAACTACTGATACATTTTCTTCTAGAAAAGATATTTTAATATGAGGATAACTTGCTCTAAAAGTTGCAAGCAATTGTGGAATTGGTGCAACTCCAGCCAATGGTGTAATCCCTAATTTTAAAATACCGGTATTTAAATTTTTTAATTCATTGATTTCAGAAATCGTCTTAGAAACGCCATGCATTACATTTTCTACGTGATTATAGAAGACTTGTCCTTCCGTTGTCAATAATGCTTGTTTTTGACTGCGATCAAACAATAGTATGCCAAGTTCTTCTTCGAGACTGCGAATCGCATTTGTAACTGCTGGTTGAGAAACATATAATCGTTCGGCTGCTCTAGTAAAACTGTTTACTTTGCTTACCATAAGAAAGTATTCTAGCTGTCGTAATTCCATACTGTGCAACTCCTACTATTATCATATAATCTATATTTAAATTTTAACATAGAAAATTTAAATATAGTGTTTAAAAGATCAATGGAAGATAGCAATATATTATCAAAATATAAGATAAAGTTATATAATTCATCTATTTTTATCGTATTACATTTTTTGTATTAATGAAAATTATGAAAAGAGGGAATATAGCGCTTAAAAAATACAATTTATGATAAAATAATTTTTGCTTATTAAATCATAAGGTTTAGATATTTAACGATTAATTTCATCGATGATATGATAAATGCAAGGTTAGTCCTTAACTTAAATGTGCGCACATTCGAGTAGTGAAAATTGATAAATGAAGATGATAGCTTCCTGATAAAAGGTATTTATATTGAGAGGGGATTTTTTATAATGGCATCAACAACAATCGATAGTCAAATTTTCGGCTGTTTATTCAGCACAGATAAAATGAGAGAGATTTTCAGCGATAAAAGTATTGCACAAAAATGGTTAGATACAGAAGCTGCGCTTGCAAAAGCACAAGGGGAATTAGGAATTATTCCAAAAGAAAAAGCAGATGAAATTAATAAAAAAGCAAATGCTGCATTATTGGATATTCCACAAATCGGCGAATATTATAAAAGCTCTATTACGATTGTTCCGTTATTAAAAGCGTTTAAAGCGGTTTTAGATGACAACGCAGGTGAATATGTGCACTGGGGCGCAACTAGTCAAGACATCGTCGATACAGGCCTTGTTTTGCAAATGCGAGATGCTTATGATGTATTGCTTGAACAATTAAAAAGCTGTCAGAAATCAACGCTTAAGTTGGTTAAAGAACATAGAGATACCATCATGTGTGGTCGTACGCATGTCATTCATGCATTGCCAATTACGCTTGGTTATAAAGTTGCTGTTTGGGCAGATGAACTTGGCAGAAATATCGAACGTATGGAAGCGATGAAAGATAGAGTTTTTGTTGGGGAAATGTCTGGTGCTGTTGGTACTTTAGCATCTCATCCAGAAAAAGGACTTGAAGTACAAGCAAGAATGATGGAAATTTTAAATTTAAATGTTCCTGCAATTTCTTGGCATGTAGCACGTGATAATCAAGCTGAATTTGTCAGCACGCTCGCAATTATTGCTGGTACGATTGGCAAAATCGCAAGTGAAATTCTTTCCTTGCAAAGAACAGAAATTATTGAATTAGAAGAACCTTTCTTTATGGGAAAAGTGGGTTCATCTACAATGCCGCATAAACGCAATCCGCAAGTAGTTGAAAATATCATTGCAGTTTGTCGCAGCGTAAGAAGTATTGCGCCTGCAATTGTAGAATCCATGGTAAGTGAAAATGAACGTGACTGGGGCTGTTTCCTTACAGAATGGGAAGCAATTCCACGCGCTTGTCATTTGTTAGGTGCAGCACTTGAAAAATCTATGGATGTCTTAGAACATTTAATTGTTTATCCTAAACACATGGAAAACAACTTAAATAAATTAAGAGGTATTATGATGAGCGAATGCGTTATGATGCATTTGGCACCTAAATTGGGTCGTATGACGGCGCATGACATCGTTTATAGAACTTGTATGAAGGCATATGAAGAAGAAGAATATATGGATGTAGCCTTAAAGGCAGAACCAAAAGTTCGTGAAGCCTTTACAGATGAAGAAATTGCAGCAATGATTGATCCGCATAACTATATCGGATATGCGCCGCAGTTTGCAGATCGTGTTCTTGAAAAATACAATGCAAAATAAGAATGAAATAATACGAAAAGACAACGGTTAGGCTTTATAGGATAAGCGGTGGAGGTCGTTCCATCGCTTATCCTATAATAAAAATGCTTTTTCGTAGAGTAGAAAGGTGCGAATACTATGAATAAGAATAGTCGCAACGCGATGATCGTACTGGCGTTAGGTATCATTCTTTGGTTTTGTCCAGTTCCGGAAGGTTTAAAAGTAGAAGCGTGGCATTTATTTATCATCTTTGCCATGACCATTCTTGGCTTTATTCTACAGCCGCTGCCAATTGGAGCAATTGCACTGATTTCGGTTACGTTCTCAGCGTTGTCTAAAACCTTGACACTAAATCAAGCACTGGCTGGTTTTGGCAATAGTACAATTTGGCTTATTATTTGTGCATTTTTATTTGCGCGTGGTTTTATAAAAAGTGGTCTTGGCAGAAGAATTGCTTTTGTTATTATTCGTCTGATTGGCAAATCTTCTTTAACACTTGGGTATGCAATTACCTTAAGTGATTTTGTTATTTCACCGGCAACACCATCAAGTGCGGCACGGGCTGGCGGTATTATTTTCCCAATCATAAAAAGTCTGTCTTCCGCATTGGGGTCTGAACCTGGACCGACTGCTCGTAAATTTGGCGCATATATTATGCAGGTAGAATACCATGCAAATGCAATTACTTGCGCAATGTTTTTAACGGCAATGGCAGGAAATCCGCTTTCGGTGGAATTGGCGGCAAAAACGATTGGGATAGAACTTACCTGGACGTCTTGGGCGGTTGCGGCATTCGTTCCCGGCATGATTTCCTTGATGCTTATGCCGCTCGTTTTATATAAACTTTATCCACCGGAGATTAAAGCAATGCCTGATGCCAAAGGGTTAGCAGAGAAAGAGCTTGAAATCATGGGGCCGATGACGAAAATCGAAAAGATTGTTGCATGTGTGTTCATCGGTGCATTGACTCTTTGGGCAACTTCTGAAATTACGCAAATTAATGCGACGGTAGTTGCAATGGTTGCAGTTTGTGTTATGGTTATCTTTAATGTTCTGAGTTGGCAGGATATTTTGCAAGAAAAAGGTGCATGGGATACGATGTTTTGGATGGGGTCGTTGGTTGCATTGGCAACGGCTCTTGCAAAATCAGGTTTTATTGCTTGGGTAGCTGACTCGGCTGGTGCGTTAATCGCAGCGGCAGGTTTGTCCTGGCTGGTAGCCTTCTCAGCCTTAATTATTATTTATGTATATGCACATTATGGTTTTGCGAGTGTTACAGCGCATATTAGTGCAATGTATGCTGCGTTCCTTGCAATTTCTGTTGCTGCTGGAGCACCACCACTTCTTGCGGCTTTAGCATTTGCATTTTTATCTAATATTATGATTCCATTAACGCATTTTGGTGGCGCTGCAGGACCGATCATTTTTGGTGCAGGCTATGTAACACAGGGAGAATGGTGGAAATTAGGCTTTATTCTTACCACTTTAAATGTAGTTATCTGGCTAGGCATTGGCGGCGCTTGGTGGAAAGTACTAGGTTTATGGTAAGCAGTAATTCCTTCAAAATGGTTTTAATAGGTAAAAACGATTAATATTGTTAATTGTTCAAAACAAAAACAATTTATTTTAATTATAATACGCTTGACAAACCTATATAAAGATCCTATACTATTTATATAGGTTATACCGAATTGGATTAATGATAAACAGAATAAATACTATTGCAATCTTAATTTTATGACCTGATGTATATCGCGTTTTGCCTTAAACGCATTCAATTACATCAAGTTACCATAAAACACCCAAAATATAATAAAAGAAAAGCTAGCAGTTATGCTAGCTTTTCTTTTATGTATTATACTGGGAATCACCATTTTAGCTTGACAAACACATGTAAAATAGTTAACATATAAATGCAAATTAATTAAAAATAAATTAAATTTATAATTTGTATTTGTCATAATAGCTTCGAATAATTCGATAAAATACACCTATAAAAACACAAAAAGCCGTTAACCGAGTGAGCCTACACTATGTGTTGGCTTTTTGTGTTTTTATAGAATAATTTCATCATCGTGATGGTTTACTGGAATGATATAAAATTGTACTTAAGATAATAATTGCACCAAAAATTTCATCTAATGTAGAAAGTGTCTGAAGAACAAGAAAAGCAATTATAATTCCATAGATCGGTTCGAAATAAGCAATTAGCTCTGCAGTATTTTTACGGACATTTTTAAATCCTTGAATGAATACGGTGTGTGCAGCAATTGTGAAAATTGTCCCTAAAAGCATTAGAAATAGAATTTGATTGATGGTGAAAATAGGTGCCTTTATAAATAAAAAAGGCAATAAAAAAGTAGTTGTAACAGCCTGCTCATAAAGAGAGATAACAAGCCCTTGATATTGTTTCACACAGGTGTGATTGATCAAAGACAAGACTGCGTACGTACAACCAGCAATGCTTCCATACATGATCCCTTGTAATGTTGGATTATCCATAGAAATATTCGGCAAAATTAATAAGATAGCGCAAAATACAATATTTGCGATAAAATTATCAGTAAGCTTGAGTTCTTTTTTTGCAAAGTAAGGTTCTATAGAACGAGCTAAAATGGGGAAATTTGAAAAGGTCAACATACCAATTGCAATTGTAGAAAGTGGCACTGACTGAAAAAATACAAGCCAGTGAATAAGAAAGACGGTTCCCATCAAAGCAAGATACATAAAATCAATTTTCTTGGAAAAGTGTTGATCCTCCTTCGTATGCTTTGAGAAAATGAAGAAAAAGCTTACAGAAGAAAAGATTCTTCCTAGTAGAATTGTGAGGGCCGGCATCGTAATTAGCGTGCCAAACAAGCTTGAAAATGCAAAGGATAAAACGACCAAGTGGATGTATAGGAAGTTTTTGCTTAACGTTTGCATAAACAATCACTCCTTAAATTAATATTGTTTATGAAATATTAGCTGTTGTTTATTCCCAGTATAGTAATTTATATTCAATAATCTTAACACAAAAAAAAGAAAAAACAATAGATATGATAAAAACTGTAAAATTCTTTATTTTAAGAAAAATCTGTATATTTAAAATTAATTATAATGAAAACCATAATAATTTTAATTTATAAGACAAGAAATGCTTGACGAAATTACATAAATGGATTATAATACATAAAAATCAATGAACAGTGTTGGTTTGCTGATTAGAAATCTGAAGGCAAAGATAATGGGCTTTAGAGTCTGTTATTTTTGTCTTTTTATTATCAAGGAGGTTATTTATATGAATCCAAAAGCACATTATGGAATTATGGCCATGTTGCTGGCACTTACTTTTGTAACTGCATATATACAAAGATAATGAAAAAGTAAGAGGAATTTTGACATTTTAAGAATTGATCAGACGTTAGTGCAGCTCCATGACAAAGAAGATGTGACTGAATCTGTAGAAGATAGATACGAGAACTTTAAAATTTTGCTGGAAATAAAGCTGAATACTATAATAAAATAAGAACAAATTTATTAAATTTTAATCATACAAGTTAAGAAGATAGAAATAAAATCACGACTTTATATTGACAATTGCCCAAAAAACTAGTAAATTATAAAAATATAAATTTAATATATGCTGATCAGAAAACTGAAGGCAAAAGACAACAGGTATATCGCCGGTTTCTTTTTGCCTTTTTTTAATTCATCCTGATTGAAACATAAAGAAGTTAGAGCAAGTAGAAAATCGAGCGGTATATTGAAATCTAAGAAGTGTATTATAATTTATAATTTAATCTTATATATTTATAGTATCTTTTGCTTTAATTAAAAATAAAGTTTTTGGTGGTGAGATGAGAATGAGCATATCGGAAGAGGCTTGGAGCTTGATTGAGAATGAAGTGCTGGATACAGGTTATGGTACGGTAATTCTTACCGTACAAGACGGTTGTCTGATTCAATTTGAAAAAACGGAAAAATTTCGTTTAGACAATGCAAGCATTGGCAAGAAGAACGAAAAGAGAATCGCACCGACTAAAAAAATTCATGAAAATTTACGCAAGAAGTTGAATGGCTATTTAAAAGATATTAAATTTGGACAAATCAGTATCAACATCAAAGACTATAAAATATCACAGATTGAAAAACTAGAAAAACATCGATTTGAGGATTTGCAGGGCTTGTATGGTGACGGTATATAAAAATAAGGCAAATGTACAGTAACGATAAAATTGCTGTACATTTGCCTTATTTTGTATGAAAATTATTTTTTTAAGTCTTTTAATTTTTCTAAACGTTTTGCTGCTTCTTTTAATGTTGTATATTCTTTGCAGAAACAAAAACGCACATAGTTTTTTCCGTCAGGCATATTTTCGCGATAGAAAGTCGAACCGGGAACGACAGCAACGCCAATTTTTTCTGCAAGGAAGAAAGCAAAGTCAACGTCATCATTATAACCGAAATTTGTAATATCGGACATGATGTAATATGCACCATGCGGAACGATACATTTGAATCCGACATCGTTAAGGACTTGTATCATGAAATCACGGCGTTCTAAATAAAAGGCACTGAGTTCATCATAATATTCTTTTCCGAATTTAAAGGCTTCAGCAATTGCCGTTTGAAGCGGCGCTGCTGCTCCGACCGTCAAGAAATCATGAACTTTACGAATCGATGATGTTAATGCAGGGGAAGCAGTGACAAATCCGATTCTCCAGCCGGTGACACTATACGTTTTGGAGACGCTGTTGACAGCAATGGTTCTTTCAAACATGTTTGGCAAAGTCCAGATCGGAATATGTTTTGTTCCATCAAATAAAATATGTTCATAAATCTCATCACTGATCGCCAATGCATCATATTTTTGACATAAGTCAGCAATAAATTGGGTTTCTTCTAAAGTAAATACTTTGCCTGTCGGATTGTTTGGCGTATTTAGAATAATAGCGCGTGTTTTTTCGTTAAAAAGGCTGGCTAATTTTTCTTTATCAAGTGCATAATCTGGTGCAGACAATGTGATATAACGAGGTGTAGCACCGCAGAGAATCACATCAGCGCCATAGTTTTCGTAAAAAGGTTCAAAAATGATTACTTCATCGCCGGGATTGATGGTTGCGAGTAAAGTAGCGATCATACCTTCCGTTGCACCGCAGCAAACGGTGACTTGTTTTTCAGGATCTAGCGTTGTATTGTAATCGCGTTTAATTTTGTCAACAAGTGCATCCCGAAGATCTTTTGTTCCCCAAGTGATTGCATATTGGTTATGATCGTTAAAAATTGCTTTAGCTGCCGCTATCTTTAGTGCATCAGGTGCCGGAAAGTCTGGAAACCCTTGCGCTAAATTTACAGCTTTATTTGCAGTTGCGACTCTGGACATTTCACGAATTACGGATTCAGTAAATTGTGCGGCCTTTAAAGACGTAAAATTTCTCATTTAAATCAACCTTTCATTTTATCTTACTAGATTGTTTGATTTTAAGACAGCTTTAATGCTGTTTGCACTAAAATGTAATTTTTCTATTTCTTGCTCAGAAAGCGGGATTTCAAGGACTTTCTCAACGCCAGTTTCAGTAATAATAGAAGGTAAGCTGAGGGCAACATCTTTCAAGCCATAGGCGCCTCTTAGTGTAGTGGATACAGGTAAGACACTTCGTTCATTCCATAGTACCGCTTTCGCTAGGCGGCAGGCACCCATTGCAATTCCATAATTTGTGTAACCTTTAAAATTTAATACATCAAAGGCCGTTTTCACGACTTCTTCTTCTACGAATTTACGATCTAAAGGATGATTTGGGCTAAAATATGTATCTAAGCGATCGGCACTGATTCCACCAATGGTGAGTGTACTCCAAGCAGGAAAAGCAGAATTGCCGTGTTCACCCAACATATAACCTTGCACATCTTTGGCATCAATTTGATAATGATTTGCTACAATTCTTTTAAAACGATGCGTTTCTAGTGTTGTACCAGTTCCAAATAATCTATATTCAGGATAATCAAAGGAATTGGCAGCTAGGTAAGTTGTAACATCAAGTGGATTTGTGATCATAATAATAGGTACATCTCTAGTATAGGTAGTAATACCTGTCATAACATCTTTGATGATTTCAATACTGTATTCAGCAAGTAATAATCTGTCTTTGATTAGTTTACCATTGATTGTACCAGTACCTGCGGCAATAATAATCAGGCGCGCATCTTTACAATCTTCATAGCTGCCAGCCCGCACACGAATATTTGCACTATAATTGCAAGGGGTAGAATGTTCTGCATCTAATGCTTCGCCGATTGCTTTTTTTTCATTTGTATCAATTAGTACAATTTCAGAAGCCAGTTCAAATGCAATTGCACGATTTAGTACAGCAGAACCAACATTTCCTACGCCGATGATTACCAATCTGTTTTTACTCATAATAAACAACAACTCCCTATAATAATAATGAAAATGACAGCCAAGATGCTTTTTAGCTATCTTGGCTGTTAAAATACGCAAAAATTTGACCTATAACTCAAAAAGTAGTCTACACCATTACAACTTTGATGTCAACGGTGTTTTCAAAGAATCTACAAGTGTTTATATATATATTCTTCAAGTAATAAAATATCATATTTATGAAGATACGTACATAGGATATTCAGTTATTATATTTATTATATTAATGAAAGGAATGGATAAAACGCTTATAGAATCGTATGAAAAAATTTTGAGCAGATATTCAAGGATTCTTGGAATTCTTTGATATCTTTATCTTCTAGTACTTCTAGTTTTTCATTTAATAATTCTATCATTAGCCGGTCATAAGACTCTAAAATTTCAATTCCGGCCGGTAAAACTGTGATGTTATTATTTCGCCGGTCAATGGGATCCTGTTCCCGTTTGATTAAACCGTTCTTGCATAATTTATCAATAATGGGTGACATTTGTTGTTTAGAAATTAACAATTTTTCAGATAATTTGGAAATTGTCAGTGTACCGTGATCATGTAAAATAATAAGCGCCCAAAAGTGATTTGCCGGAATCGTAATGGGGATTTTATGTACAACTTTTCTATGGAATATTCCAATGCCGTTCACAATATTTTCGGCCAAAGATTTCCTCGCAGTATGATTCATAATGTTTAGTCTTATGGCTCCTTTCGCTATTAAAAATAGATTGACAAATATATATAAATAATATACTATAATTATCATAAATAGTAAATAGTTATTTACTATTTGCTATGTTTAAGTGAATTAAAACTTGTGATAAATCATCACATGTCTTGCTGATTTTTTAGCAGGGTATGTGATTTTGTGGGTTTTAAGTATCGAAGGAGGAATCAAAAATAGTGTTTTCAGTAAAAAAAATGAAGGCGTATTGTTTTTGTTTGCTTGCAATCTTGATGCTATCGATCATGGCGGGATGCGGAAATAAGCAGCAAGCAGCTATGGGCGGCAAAGCAGTACCAGTTAAAGTAATGCAGGTAGTTCAAAGAGATACTCCGATGACGTATGAGTATGCCGGTCAAGTACAGGCAAAAAATGAAGTGAAAATTCAGGCGCGTGTATCCGGTAATATCGTAGAAAAATTAGTAAATGGCGGTGACATCGTACATAGAGGGCAGCCTCTTTTCAGAATTGATGCACGTCAATACGAAAGTACATTAAACTCTGCACAAGCAAATTTAGCGCAATCAGAAGCGACCTTAAGTAATACGCGTTTAGATAGAGAGCGTTATGAACAACTGGTTGAAAGTGATGCACTTGCAATGCAGACTTTAACAGCACAACAATCTGCAGAAAGACAGAATGAAGCAGCTGTTGAATACAATCGTGCAAATGTAAAAAAAGCATCCGACGATTTACATGATACGGTGATTGTGTCGCCGGTTGATGGTCGTATGGACGTAAATGATCTTAGTGTTGGTACTTATGTAACGGCAGGTTCTACGACAATGGCGACTGTTTCATCGACAGATCCTGTTTTTGTTCAATTCAGCATGAGTGAAAATGAATATCTGCAATTAGCAGAAAATAATCAAGGTGGAATTGGCAGTGGCTGGGGGAATAATGTTCTTTTAACCTTGAGCAATGGATCTGCTTATCCTGTATTTGGGAAAGTTGAGCAGGTAGACAGATCGCTTTCTAATAATAGCGGGACATTGACATTTAAAGCTTCTTTTGGCAATCCAGATAGTATTTTGATCCCTGGAATGTTTGGTCGAGTAAAAATTACAGGAGAAACAATTTCTGGAGCAGTTTTAGTTCCGCAGCGTGCCGTACAACAATTACTTGAGAAAACCTTTGTTACTGTTGTTGGTGAAGAAAATAAAGCTGAATCAAGAGAAGTTAAACTTGGTGCAAAAGTAGGCAGCTATTATATTGTGCAGTCCGGTGTAACCGCAGCAGATAAAATTGTTGTTGAAGGTTTAACGAAAATTCAAAATGGTGTAGCCCTTGATGTGACAGAGGTGACTCCAGAAGAGTTGCAGTTGTCCTTCAACTCGTAAGGGGGCGTAGTTTAAGTGGCAAAATTTTTTATTGAAAGGCCGATATTTGCAATTGTAGTATCCATTATTATGGTGCTTCTAGGTGTTATATCCGCAGTGAATCTGCCAATTGCACAATATCCTCAAATACAACCGCCTACGGTTAGTGTTGCGACCAGCTACACTGGTGCAAGTGCCGATGTTGTGAATCAAACCGTAGCGCAGGTTATTGAACAACAGGTAAATGGTGTTCAAGGTATGGATTATATGAGCAGTAACAGTGATGACAGCGGACGTTATAGTCTATCAGTTACTTTTTCATCAGATACAGATGGTGACATTGCCTCAGTAAAAACACAAAACAATGTGGCACAGGCAAATGCAAGCTTACCATCAGCTGTTCAACAGGTTGGTATTACGACCAAAAAAGCATCTTCTGATATGGCCTATTTGGTATCGCTTTATTCACCAAATGGAACATATGATAATACATTTTTGAAAAATTATGCGGATATCTATATTTTTGATGCGATGAAACGTGTTAAAGGTGTAGGGGATATCATGATTTTCGGCTCTGACTTTTCCATGCGTATTTGGTTGAATCCAGATAAAATGGCTGAGCTGAACGTGGCAATCTCTGATGTATCTTCAGCACTAAAAGAACAAAATATACAGGCACCGGCAGGTACGATTGGCCAAATGCCAGCAGCCTCAAATCAAGAATTTCAATATACCGGTAAAGTAAAAGGACGTCTTGTGACAGTCGAAGACTTTGAAAATGTCATCGTGCGTGCACAAAGCAATGGATCTTTCATTTACCTAAAGGATATTGCTAGAGTTGAGACAGGCGCGAAGACGACCAACATCACAAGTAAAATGAATGATATGAATGCAGTTGCATTCGGTGTTCAACTTACAAATGATGCAAATGCATTGGAAACGGTTGACGCAGTTAAGGCAGTTTTAGCGGAAGCTAAGCAAAGTTTTCCTCCGGATATGCAGTTGGAGCCGATCGTAGATAATACGGAATATGTACGTGAATCCATCAGTGAAGTGGTACATACATTCGTAGAAGCATTAGTACTGGTTCTAATTGTAGTGTTCCTGTTCTTACAAAGCTGGCGGGCGACACTGATCCCAATGCTTGCGATCCCTGTATCCTTGATCGCGACGTTTGGTGCATTTACCTTGCTCGGTTTCTCCATTAATACATTGACTTTATTTGCTATGGTTTTGGCAATTGGGTTGGTCGTGGATGATGCGATTGTTGTTATTGAAGCAGTTGAACATAATATGCGTTATAAAGGGCTGAATCCAAAAGAAGCAACAAAGCTTGCGATGGATGAAGTTTCTGGGCCGGTTGTCGCAATTGCGTTCGTACTGGCTTGCGTATTTATTCCGGTTGCTTTCTTTAGTGGAATGACAGGGATTTTGTATAAGCAATTTGCGTTGACAATTGCAGTATCGATGGCATTATCGGCATTTGTTGCATTGTCTTTAACACCGGCACTTTGTGCGATGATGTTAAAACCGCATGATCCGAATGGTCATAAAGGCTGGCTCGGACGTTTCTTTGACCGGTTTAATGCTTGGTTTGAGAAAAACACTGAAATTTATGGTGATATTGTTAAAACGGTTATTCACCATGCAAGATATGCATGTTTATTCTTAGCTGTTGTCGTGATTGGTACGGTTGCTTTATTTAAAGTCGTGCCGGCTACATTTGTTCCGGATGAGGATCAAGGGTTCTTTATTGCAGCGGTTTCCTTACCGGAAGGAACGAGTTTAAATAGGACACAGGAAACAATAAAACAAGTTGCTGCTGCAATTCATCAACAGCCTGGCGTAAAAACAACCATGGAAATTAGCGGCTATGACTTATTATCCAGTTCGTCAAAATCTAATTCCGGTGTTATTTTCGCAGGATTAGAACCTTGGAGTAAACGGACGACACCAGAAACACAAATCAATGCCCAGCTCGGCATGTTGATGCAGAATACAGCTGGCATTATGAATGCAACGATTATACCGATTAATATGCCTGCACTTCCAGGGCTCGGTATGGTTGGTGGGTTCACCATGATGCTTCAGGATATGTCTGGTCATACAGATGGGGAATTAGATGAAATCACGAAAAAATTCGTTGCTGCTGCAAATCAGCGTCCTGAAATTGCAAAAGCTTACTCCACATTTAAAATAGATTCGCCAAATGTTGAATTTGAAGTGGATCGTGAAAAAGTAAAAAATCTTGGTGTAAATCTTGATGATGTATTTACAGCATTGCAAGTTAACTTTGGTGGTTCGCAAGTAAACGATTTTAACCGTTTTGGACGTACCTACAAAGTAGTTATGCAGGCGGACAGTGGTTTCCGTAATGAAGCTGATATGACACGCTTCTTATATGTAAAATCATCTTCAGGGACGATGGTACCTTTAGATACGTTATTGAAACCAAAAACAACGACTGCTGCGGCAAGTATTTCTCGTTTTAATGGTGCACGCAGCATCCAAATTAACGGTTCGGCAGCACCGGGGTATAGTTCAGGGCAGGCTTTGACTGCGATGGAAGAAGTAGCAAAAGAAGTATTGCCTGACGGTTTCAAATATGAATGGTCTGGACAGAGTCGTGAAGAAAGAAAAGCAGGCAGCAGTACAATGATTATCTTTGCCTTGGCAATTATTTTCGTGTTCTTATGTTTGGCTGCGCTTTATGAAAGCTGGACGGTACCTTATGCGGTTCTTCTTTGTGTACCAACAGGTATTTTCGGTGCGTTACTGGCCGAATATTCACGTGACCTGGCGAACAGTGTGTATATGCAGATTGGTCTGGTCATGTTGATTGGTTTGGCAGCGAAAAATGCCATTTTGATCGTTGAGTATGCAAAAGTCCGTGTGGATAGAGGTATGGAACCGGTCGAGGCTGCGATCGAAGCAGCAAAACTTCGTCTTCGCCCAATTATCATGACATCGCTTGCTTTTATTATCGGTTGTTTACCACTTGCGCTTGCTACAGGCGCTGGAGCTGGTTCACGTAATGCGATGGGGACAGCGGTTGTCGGCGGAATGATCGCCGCAACCATTATGGGAATTTACTTGATTCCTGTCATGTTTGTTGTGGTAGAAAAAATTTCGGATAAATTCGGTACGAGAAGAAGAAAAAAAGAACCGAAAAATGTAAATGAATTAATGTAAAATGAATTACAATAATAGGAGTGTCGCATTCAATGTGACACTCCTATCCTTTGCATAGATAGCCTTTTTGTCCTGTGTGTGCCAAGGAGAGAAGGACACCGATGCGTCTTGTAATTCACGTAGCGTTTTATAAATAAAATCTTAGTGCAATAACGCTATAATTTCTAGTTATTTCTAGCTGAATATTATATAATAAAAGATACATCATAAAATTTTAGGAGGCGATTGAGAAGATGAAAAAATATCTTTTTACAACAGTTCGTATAATGACTGCAGTTGTATTGTTTGCTGCAGCAATTATAATTATGCCAAAGACAACAGAAGCTGCCGCTTATACGTATACCAATGATACATATGGTTTTTCGATTCAATGTCCAACTGAACCGATTGGCGTTCTAGATTTAGCTAGACAGCCAGGCGGGAATAAAGGTGTCATGCTTGTTTTTGAAAATCAAGGCATGGACGTGACTTGTGGATGGATTGTTATGACGGATGCCTTTAAGGATGAAAACATTCCTGATTTATCGAAATTGACGAAAGAGCAGGCAGATGAAGTATTAAAGGCAGTTGTAGCGGAAAATGGAATAGCGGCAATTGTAGCAGTCGAGGAAAATCCAGCGATTTATACAATTGCAAAAACAGAAGATATGGCGAAAACTTATATCAGAGGGAAAAATGGTCAACATTATGTAGTAGCGCTGACAGCAGATAAAAATATTTTTAAAGAGCGGCTTCATGCTTATCAAGAAGGATTATTGACTTTTAAAACAAAATAAAGATAGCATGTAATCTAAAAACTACCAAGGTTGATATAAAAACTTTGGTAGTTTTTTATTGTGTTTTACGTCATTGCTTCATGGACAAAGAAGAAGTTATAGCATAAAATAGATGATATCTTTTGTAATTTTATATTTGACAATTCATAGTAAAGGGTGATGAGATGAATTTAAAGACGAAAATGCTGGTCATGATTTTGATTCCAGTCATAGTTCTAGTGAGCTTATTAAGCTTATACGGATACTATACCTCTAAAAGTCAACTGGAGGGACAAATTTTAGAAACCAATCGAAACATGATGCATTCTTATAGTGAGCAATTAAATAATGAACTGAGACAAGAAGAGAGCCAAATCAAGCATCTGGCAGTCATGATAGGACAACAAAATTTAACGCTGGATGAAATTCAGAATTTAGCTCGTCTGACCAAAGAAGGGGCGAATAAAACAACACTCAACGTTTTTGTCGGCTTAGAAAATGGTACATATGTGAATAGTCAGCCGTATGATCTTCCCGCTGATTTCGATCCACGTCTGCGTGGGTGGTATCAAGGCAGTATAAAAGGAGATAAGCCATTTTATACGGAAGTCTATAAAGGTGCTGATGGCAATACAGTCGTAAGTATTGGACAGCGTATCGTGTCTAGTGATGGAAAAGTTAAAGGCGCTATTTGCAATGATGTGAATTTGGATGAGCTATTGAAGAAAGTACAAAGTTTAAAAGTTGGAAATTCCGGGTATGCATTTTTAGTAGCGAAGGACGGCTCCTTTATTACACATCCTAAATTTAAGAATGAAGATAATATAAAGAAGGTTGATAATGCTGCATTAGCTGGTTTTTTTGAACAAGTTTCAAAAGGGGAAGATGTAGTAGAAAATGTGGAATTTGAAGGAATAGAGAAAATCATCGGTGGAGTACCCGTGGGAAATAGTGGCTGGGTTCTTGGCATTGCAATGGATTATAATGAAATGTTTGCCGGAATTCGTACGATGGCAATTGTTTTTGCAATTGCAACATGTGTGATCGCATTATTGCTTGGTGGTATTATTTTAGGTGTTATTTTAAAAATTACAAATGCAATGCAAGCGATGACAAAATTATCGGAGAACCTTGCCCAAGGTGATTTTAGAGAAGCAGAAAATCAGTTAACAAGCAGTAATGATGAAATTGGCAGATTGGGCGATTCGTTGCTCAAAATGCGTACTACCTTAAGATCATTGCTCAAACAAGTAAGTCATTCGGCGGAACAAGTGGCTGCTGCCAGTGAGGAATTGACTGCAAGTACGGAACAGTCGGCGCAAGTAGCGCAGCAAGTCGCTATTTCCATTACAAATGTGGCAGAGGGGGCTGATCATCAGGTACTCGCGATTGACACTGTAACAAACGAAGTGCAAGGCATAGATAAAAATATTCGTGAATTGATCAGCAATGCTGACCAAGTGCTCATGCAAGCGGCTGGTGCAGAAGAAAAAGCTAAGTTAGGAAATCAAGCCGTTGTAGATGCAGCACAGCAAATGAATCATATCGAATCTGTTGTGGGATTATCGGCAAACGTAGTTGAATCGCTAGGGGAGCGTTCGAAAGAAATTGGTACGATTGTAGATACGATTTCTGGGATTGCAGGACAAACAAATTTATTAGCGTTAAATGCGGCAATTGAAGCCGCACGAGCCGGAGAGCAAGGAAAGGGCTTTGCTGTTGTAGCGGAAGAAGTAAGAAAGCTTGCTGAACAGTCACAAGAAGCGGCAAAACATATCGCAGCGCTTATTCACAAGATTCAGGAGGATACAGCGCAAGCGGTCGATGCGATGCAAAGTGGTACCGATGAAGTAAAACGCGGTACCGAAATCGTAAACCATACTGGAAGTATCTTTAAAGAAATTAATGAAATGGTTGTATTGGTAAATGAGAAGGCAAAATTAGCGCAGAATTCTGTTGAAAAAATCGTCAATGGAGTTATGCAGATTGATGAATCCACTAAAAATATTCATCAGGTTAGCAGATCTACCTCAGAAGAGGCACAAAGTGTATCTGCTGCCACGGAAGAACAATCCGCTTCCGTTCACGAAATGTCTACAGCCAGTCAGTCTTTGGCAAATCTAGCACAAGAATTGCAAAATGAAGTGAATCGATTTAAAGTTTAGCTGAGAACGAAAAAGGCCTGCCGCAGTAAAATGCGGCAGGCCTTCGACTTTTAAACAAACTAAAATAATTATATCGATAGATCAGGAAATCGCAAAATCGGTTCCTCTTATAAACGAGTACGAAGATAGGTTTTATATAACTACATAAAGAAATTAATAAAAAGTGCAGCCAAAAGAGAAATTGCAGCAAGGGTGTTCAGGATCATCATGATGGGTTTGTTGACTTTTATCAGATTGAAAATATTGGTACAAAAGAAAGCACTAGCTAAAAAGAGATTTATATAAAGTTCATTCGTTGATAAAATTTGTGCATTTAACATGGAATAGATGACTAAAAAGAGTGCAAAGCCTAACATAATTACGGATACGCGTCTTAGCATTGTAAAATCCTCCTGCGTGTAAGGTAGTTTTTAGATTAAACTTACTTCGTATGATTCATTATAACATAACAATGTGGAGCATGTGTTTTGTTACAAGTGTAGATCCGTATAATTTGATGAAAAAGATAGAAAAAACAAGTAGTTTTTCCGTGTTTTTGTCTTGTATTATTTAGAATCTCGTAAAATTTATATAAAAAAACTTTATAGATATTGATTTAAATACAAATTCGCGGTATTATTATCAATAGAGTTAGCACTCAAGACAGTAGAGTGCTAACAATGAAATATAATAGCAAAGGGGTTTATACAATGGCGAAAGAAATGCGCGAGTTTCAAGCAGAAACCAAACAGTTATTGGACCTGATGGTTCATTCTATTTATACGAATCGGGAAATATTTTTACGTGAGTTAGTATCAAATGCATCAGATGCAATTGATAAAATTCGTTTCGAATCACTTACCAATCAAGCGTTATTAGAAGGTAATTCTAATTATGAGATATTCTTGGTTCCGGATGAAGAAAGCCATACGTTGACGATTTCTGATAACGGGATCGGTATGACGTATGATGAGGTTGTTGAAAACATCGGGACGATTGCCAAATCTGGCACAAAAGCATTTCTTGAGAGATTAAAAGAAGAAAAAGAATCTGCTTCTGATAAAGATCTGATTGGACAGTTTGGTGTTGGTTTTTATTCGGCGTTTATGGTCGCAGAAAAAGTAACTTTGATTACACGTAAAGCCGGTGAATCAAAAGCTGTAAAATGGGAGTCTACAGGTGATGGCAGCTATAGTATTGAGGAAGTTGAAAAGGCAGAACGCGGAACGACGATTACTTTAACGATGCTGCCAGAGTATTATGGGGATAAAGCAGAAGAAAATTTCTTACAAACTTATACATTGGAAAGTCTAATAAAAAAATATTCTGACTATGTACGTTTCCCAATTAAAATGAACTTTGAGATTGAAGAAGAACAAAAAGATGAAGAAGGTAAACCGATTGAAGGTGCGGAAAAAATAAAGCGCAATGAAATCCGTACATTAAATTCGATGAAACCGCTTTGGACAAAGAATAAAAGTGATATCAAATCAGAAGAATACCACGAATTCTATAAAAATCTTTTCCACGAATGGGAAGATCCTATGGAAGTGATTCACTCCAAAGTTGAGGGTACAGTAGAATATACGAGCTTATTATTTATACCGACCCATGCGCCGTATAATCTCTATCATGCCGAATACAATGGAGGGATTCAGCTTTACTCTCGCCATGTATTTATCATGGAAAAATGTCAAGAGTTATTACCGGATTACTTAAGATTCGTTCGTGGGTTAGTTGATTCACCAGATTTTTCTTTAAATATTTCCAGAGAACTGTTGCAACAAAGTCGTGAATTAAAATTGATTGGGAAAAATCTTGAAAAGAATGTTTTAAAAACTTTAGATAGAATGCTGAATAAAGACCGTGAGAAATATGAAAAATTCTGGGGTGAATTTGGCAAATCTCTCAAAATTGGCGTTTATACAAATCCGCAGGATAATGCAAAATTGAAAGATTTATTGTTGTTTGCTTCCTCTAAAGAAGGTGCGAAGCTGATAACTTTGAAAGAATATGTAGAACGTATGCCGGAAAGTCAAAAAGTAATTTATTATGCAACTGGTAAAGATACTGCTACAATTGATCGTTTGCCGCAGATGGAATTGCTGCGTGAAAAAGGAATTGAAGTATTATATCTGTTAGACAATGTAGATGAATTTGCGATTGAAGCATTGCGTGAATATAGTGATAAGAAATTCCATTCAGTAAGTCGTGGAGATTTAGATTTAGACGATGTAGAGTCACAAGAAGTGAAAAAAGAAACTGAAAATATCGCTAAAGATAATGAAAGCTTGATCAAGGCAATCAAGGAAACTTTGGAGAATAAAATTGCGGATGTAAAAATCAGTAATCGTTTAAAATCCAGCGCGGTATGTTTAGTTAGTGATAATAGTGGCATCAGTTTATCAATGGAACAAGTTTTTGCTGAAGCAAACAATCCGATGTTCAAAGCACGTCGCATTTTAGAAATTAATCCACATCATGAATTGTTTGAAAGATTGAAAACGATCTTTACACAAGATGCCGGATCGGATATTTTTAAAGATTATTGTGATTTACTTTATACGCAGGCTTTATTGATTGAAGGAATATTGCCGGAGGATCCTATTGGTTTTGCGAACAAAGTTGCAAAATTAATGGCAAAATAAAATAGAAATTCTATCGATTTCAAAGAATTTTCAAAGAATGTTATTGCATAATAATAAATGTAGAGTAACTCATTTATTTCACACGCACTTCTAACCTACATATGGTTAGCGAGGACAACCTTAGTTGTCCCCAAAAACGCAACAACATCACACACCCAATTTTTCTTATTCAGAAGGAATGTCGCATTTTTAATGCGACATTCCTTTCTTTTTATAGATAAACTAGTACGAAGATAGGCCGCGGATCGGTGAGAACTTCTCACTAACCAACAGCCTATCTTCGTACTAGTTTATAAGTGGAGCAGATGCTAATGTTGGGGATAGAAATTTTATTGTTTATTCGTTTTGGTAGGCAGTTTTATTGTGAAAGTAGTACCTTCACCTAGCGTACTTTTTACGTGGATGGTACCACCGTGTTTTTCGATGATCCATTTTGCCATGGACAGACCGAGCCCAGAACCGCCTTTATTACGAGATTCATCAACTTGATAGAAACGTTCAAAGATTTTATCGAGATGTTTTGCAGCAATACCCTCACCGGTATCTGTGATGGTGATGTGAACTCTATCGTCCTTTTCATAACCACCGGCAATGATTTCTCCGTGTTCTGGTGTGTGGCGAATTGCATTATCTAGAAGTATAGTAAGAACTTGTTTTAAACGGGCAGCATCACCTAAAGCAGTGAGCGTGGTCTTCATTTCTGTGTGAAGTGAGATGCATTTCCGTTTGGCGATGACTTCAAATGATTGCATCGTTTCTGTAATAAGTGGATTTAACGGAAAATACTCTTTTTCCAGCAATTGTTGATTCGCATCCGCCCGTGCTAAAAATAGTAATGAATTAATGAGTTCTGTCATATTGGTTGTCTCAGCTTGTATATTGTTCAGCCATTTTTCATTGGCGGCAATTGTCTCGTGACTAGGTGCGCCTTTTATGATATCTAAATTTGTCTGGATAATCGTAATCGGTGTTCGGAGCTCATGTGAAGCATCTGAAACAAAATGTTTTTGCTGCTCGAGAGAAGCTTGAATGGGCTTTATTGCACTTTTTGCCAAGAAATAACTAGCAAAGAAAGAAAGCAGGCTGCAAAATAAGCCTACGAGAAGCAGATGCGTCATAAATTCGTTCATGCGTTCCGTCTGCTCTGTTTTATCATGGAAGACGATCAGTGTATAGTTTTCTTCAGGTAAAATTGTCCGCATATAGGCGAAAGGGATTGTTTCGAAAGTGAAATTTTCTGTAGTGGCAGGATTGTTTGCTATTTTCTTAAGTAATTGAGGAAGTTTGCTTTCTGGAATTGTTAAACCGTTCGAATACATGATAACATTGCCATCTATTGCGACTTTTACAAAGAAAAAGTTTGGTTTAGGCGGTGGTTTGAAACCAGCAATATTTTCAGAACTGTTCTCTGTTTTCTTATCATCCGGCAAGTCAAAGTTTTGTTTAGAGAGCACGTCATTGGTTATTTTTTGCATGACAAATAAGCTGCCTTGCTGTGAAGTCATTTTTAAAAGATAAAATAAACTGATGCCTAAAATAATAAACAAAGTGACAATTACACTCACATTGATTAACGTCAGTTTCAACCGAAGTTTTTTAAACATTAACGTTCCTCCTCGAAACAGTAACCAATGCCGCGAATTGTTCGAATGTTAGATATATTTAATTTTTTACGTAAATAATAGATATACAAATCCACATTGGCGATATTGGTTTCACTATCATATCCCCAAATTTTTTCCATGATACGTTCTTTGGTTATCACTTGTCCTTTGTTTTGCATAAGAAGTGCAAGTAATGCAGATTCTTTCACTGTTAATTGAAGTTTTTCATTATCTTTTACGACTTCACCATGTAACGTATATAAAGTTATTCCTGCAGCATCAATCACGCCTTCGGGTTGTTTCTTTTCAATACGTTTAGTTAATACTTTAATTCTTGCCAATAATTCTTCTGTAAAAAATGGTTTAATTAAATAATCATCAGCTCCTGCTTCAAGACCTTCTACGCGTTCATTGGGGGAATCTTTTGCGGTTAAAAATAAAACCGGCGTATCAATTTTTTCTTTACGCATTTGTTTTAATACGGATAATCCATCTAAGCAAGGCAGCATGCGATCTAAAATAATAACATCATAGTTTGCAGTTCTGATCTTTTCTAAAGCTTTCAAGCCATCGAGTGCCGTGTCAACCTGATAACCGGCACGGCTGATTAGTACAGTGAGAGATTCGCTCAGTCTCACTTCATCTTCAACTAATAATAAATTCATCATGGGAATCCTTTCATATTTTAATTAGTATAATACTATCATAGCTGATTATTCTTAGAAGTTCATTTGTTTTTTTAGAAGAATTAAACTAAAATAGAAATAGAATGAATAAAAAGAGGGTAAATATGAACGGTACAGAAAGAAAAAACATAAAATCTGGAAGTAAAGTAAAAGTTGTGCAAAAACAGCATCAACGCACAGGAGAACTTACGGAGGGCATTGTAAAAGATATTTTAACAAACAGCCATATTCATCCACGCGGAATTAAAGTTCGGCTGGCAAGTGGGATTATTGGCAGAGTACAAGAAATCGTAGAATAATAAAGAGGTGCATTGGATGGGTAAAAAATTTGTAGAACTTAAAGTTCATGAGACTTTATGTATGGTTTTAAAAGAGAATGGCATGATCGAGGCAACACCGGTGCAGGAAGCTGCTATACCTGTGATTCGCAGCGGTAAGGATGTTTTAGTACAAGCGCAGACAGGAACGGGTAAAACGCTGGCTTTTCTGTTGCCGATTATGGAAAAAATAAAGGTAAATGCACCTGCTGTGCAGGCTTTAATCGTGACGCCAACGCGCGAGCTTGCTCTGCAGATTACAGCTGTAGCACAAAAAATCGGTGCTGCTGTGGGTGTAAGATCACTTACGGTTTACGGGGGACAAGCCGTTGACCGTCAAATGCAAAAATTAGAACAAAAACCGCATATTATTGTTGGTACACCTGGCCGTATTTTAGATTTGGCGCGCCGGAAGACATTACAGCTTTCCAGTGTAAATAAAGTTGTCTTGGATGAAGCGGACCAGATGCTGCATATGGGCTTTTTAGATGAAGTTGAAGACATTTTGAAGCAGACGGCAGGCGATCGTCAAACCATGTTTTTCTCAGCGACGATTCCCGAACGTATTAAGGGGATGTCGCATCGGTATATGAAATCTCCGCAGGACATTCATATTCAATCAGAAAATATTACACTGGATGAGATTGAGCAGGTTATTATTGATACGAATGAGGATACAAAATTAGATCAATTGTGTGCAATGATCAATGAATATCAACCATATCTTGCGATGGTTTTTTGTCATACCAAACAACGTGTTATCGATGTTACGATGGGGCTTGCGAAACGTGGTTATTTAGTAGATGAATTACATGGAGATTTAACACAAGCCAAACGAACGTTAGTCATGCGAAAATTCAGCACAGCAAAATTGCAGATTTTAGTTGCGACAGATATTGCCGCACGTGGTCTAGATGTTGAAGGTGTGACCCATGTGTTTAATTATGATATTCCGCATGACGTTGAGACTTATATTCATCGAATTGGCAGAACTGGGCGGGCTGGCGATAAAGGGAAAGCGATTACTTTTGTCAATGCGCGGCAATATAATTATCTTAGACTCATTGAGCAGGGGATCAAGAACCGTATTCATAAACAAAAGGCAACCGTAAAAGCAAACCAAGAAAAAACTGCAGAGCCCAAAGAAAAGCAGATAAAAGAGAAAAATCCGCAAAAACAGGAGCAGGTATCTTTAAGTAGATATGCCAATCGTAAGGGTGCTAAGCATGGCGGATCAAATCATCGCAGCCGCCGCAAGCCAAAACCGACAGGGACTGTAGAGCAAAGCGGCAGGAATAAAAAAAGAAGATAAAAAAAGGCAATCCGTACAATGATGTAGTTCATTGAGGATTGCCTTTTTTACTAGAACTTTACTCTGTTTTTAGAACAATGGAATTTTATTTTGCTTCTGCCGCCGCTGCCGCTTCCTGTGCTGCAATTAAATCTTCTAATTGTTCTTTTTGACGCATAAGTTCAGCTAATGGAATTTCTCCGGCACCTTGTTGTGGTACGAGAGGTTCCGTCTGTAAAGCTGCACAACGTTCATTCATCATTTTATAACCGAATACGCCGGCAACTGCTCCTACAGCTAAACCAATCCAAAAATCACTTCTTGAAAACATGAAAATCACCTCCTTTGTTGCAATTTAGGAATGAATATATTTTTATTAGGTAATAGAATACGCGCACTGTTTAAAACGACACCAATGGTTGCTGCGTTATGAATCACTGCTGCGACTAGCGGATTGATCCTTCCTAAAGCACCAAGCAGCATAGCCATCGTATTGATGGTGATCGTCGCTGTGAAATTCTGCCGAACAAGCTGCATAGTGTCACGACCTAAATTAATGACTTCCGGCAATTTTAGCGGGTCATCGGAGTTAATTGTAACAGCCGAGGATTCTACAGCAATATCAGTACGACGTCCTCCCATTGCTACACCGACATCTGCAAATGCAAGTGCAGGCGCATCATTGATCCCATCGCCGACCATTAAAATATGACCCCGTTTTTGCAGCTTCGTAACGAGGTTTGCTTTATCTTCAGGCAGTATCTCTGCATGTACTTCATCAATATCTAAAGTTTGTGCTACGTAATCAGCTACTGTTTTTGAATCGCCGGTTAACATGACAATTTCATCAATGCCTTGACGGCGCAGCTGATTTAAAGTTTTTTTGAAATTTGGACGAATCGGATCATTTACGATCAAAACGCCAAGTAATTGCTCATTTCGTGCAACGTAAAGACGATTTAGTCCCGGAGAATCTGAAACACCGGTAAGTTGGTTCAAACCGCTTACATTACGTTCTTTCATAAATCGTAAGCTGCCAACGAGAATTTCGCCGCCTGTATAGTCATCCTGATCATCAATAAATCCGATCATACCGCGTCCTACAATCGTTTCAGAAGTTAAATGCGGAGGCACTTGCCAACCGGATTCCGTTACATATTGCTGGATCGCTACAGCAAGCGGATGAATCGAGTGAAGTTCTGTTGAAGCCGCAAGGAGAAGCATTTCTTTTTCACCGATGTCAGGCAGCGTATGAATCGCTGTGATTTGCGGGGTACCAACCGTGATGGTACCGGTCTTATCTAAGACGACTGTATCAATATCAGCAAGCGCTTCAATGTAATTGCCGCCCTTTACTAAGATTCCTTTTTTCGCTGCCATTGCAATCGCGGCAGAAATAGCAGTGGCGGTAGATAATTTTAACCCGCAGGAGAAATCAATGAACAACATATTTAAAACGCGTTGCCAATCACGTGTAGCGCCAAAGACTAAAGCGGCTGATAAAAAAGAAATAGGAACGAGCATGTTTGCCATACGATCGGCAAAATTTTGTACAGGCGCTCGACGTGTTTGCGCATCTTCCACCATGTGCACAATACGGGACAAGGAAGTTTCATCACCGACTTTTTCAACGAGGATTTCCAGCTGTCCACTCTGCACGACTGTACCAGCATAGACTTGTGCTCCAATGCTTTTTTCCGCAGGGATGGATTCTCCTGTAATCGAGGATTGGTCAACAGCAGCATGTCCAACAAGTACCTTGCCGTCTACGCAGATTTTTTCTCCGATATGAACGGCGATGCGATCACCTGCTTGGATATTTTCGATGGCAACTTTTATTTCATGTCCGGTTGCATCTTCAATTTTCCAAGCGTATTGCTGGTCTAAACGCAAGAGTGTAGAAATATGCTTGCGTGCTCTGTCGGCAGCGTAAATTGTGAGCATTTCAGCGAAATTTGATAATGCTAAGAGGGTTAAACTGGATTCGGGTTTGCCGGAAAGCACCGAGGCTATAACGGCAGTCGCCGTTAGTGTATCAGCATTGGGCTGACGTTCAAGTACGATACTTTTGGCACCGCTGATCATAAGTTTTCGCGCAACGAGAAGAACAAATATACTGCGAAGCACTCTAAGTGATATAAATGCCTGTGGGGATACTTTTTTTAACAATTGCATGGCAACAAATCCGCTAAAAGCAAGCAACGCATCACGTCGATATACCGCGAGACTGGCATGTTCTTCTGATTGTGATACTGTTTGCACGGCACGTACCGGTTTATTGACAAACAGTGCAGCTATAGATTGCTGTACCTGCGGTAGGTTGTTCAGGTGATTTTTAAAGTAAATCGTAGCCTGACCATTATCCTTTATGATAGCGAAAAGGATATTTGGCATAGAGCGAAACTTGATTTCAAAGCGTGTTCGCTGGCTCCTGGATAAATTGCAGGGGAGTTTGACTTGTATGTATGGATAGTTCACTTTATCACCCAACCTCTAAGCAAGGTGTATGCCCACCATAGCATTTGAGGGCCGGATGGATATTGTTTTAATGTGAGTACTTTGTTGATGCCTCTGGTGATAAAAATAGATGCAATCAGCGAACGCAGATCAAAATGATAGTTTGTCATTTGCTGAATAAAGCGATCTAGATTGATAAACAGATTACGAATTTGCAAACCTGCCTCACTTTGGGAGACGGAACGCGAAGGACCGAAAAATTTGTCTTCCAAGTAATCCATTAGGTTGGCAATCTGAATTGAGCTGCAGGTATAGGTTAGCAGAAGACTGCCTGTATACGAATTAATCTCCACAGAGGTAATGAAAGGCAATGCTTGCAATTTATAAAGAAATGCTGTACGCAAGCTAGTATTATGTATGAACATTGCACTTTGATAACGACGTCTGTGGGGAAGTGCATGCACTAAAGTGATTTGTTTTGAAGGCTTTGCAGCCATAAATGTCGGCTGTGAAGCTTGGCAGACCGCGTGCGAAGGAGTAGTTTTCCCGGAGAAAAGCTGATGAAGTTGCTTTCCGGCAGATAATCCAATCGCTAAACCAGATAAATATGACATAATTGTCAGCTCCTTTTATATTTCTTTAACACCATTGCTTCAATTTTTTTCAATTCAGGGTTTTTCACGATATTTTCCGGCAGATAAGTCAATAGGATAGATCCGGTTGTAGTATTTACTGAGAAATGCTCTAATTCGTTTATTTCTGAAAGTTTGTTCTGAAGTGTAGATGCTAAATTAGAATTATTGATCAAAGCAGCAGAATATAACCGAATGCGTCCTGGAGAATAATGGGAAACAGTAACCTGCTGCATGAGAAACTCCATTTTCATAGATGGCAAAGGAAAATTTTTAAAGATATTCAAATTACATCGCTCCTTGCTAAATTCATTTTGTAATACTTTTTTATGCTTGAGCATATGTATAGTAGACAATAAAGAAAAAATAATCCCTGCATACAAATGATAGCGTTTATTAGAAAAAATTGTGATCCATGTACACAAAAACGATAAGAACAAAGGTAAATTTAAATGAGTTTTACGCATCGTGAATCGCTCCTAAATCTTTGTATAAATTGTCAATCGTGTGTCTATTATCAATCATTTACATGATACGACATTTTTTATGAGACTGTAAAGAGAAATATTTACTTTTTAGTTAAGATGATGCAACGATATTTCTATGTAGAGCCAGTAGTTTTACTTTGTCTATAATCTCAAACAATGGGAATTCATGTATTACATTTAGTATAGTTTAAATATACTAGAGTTTTTATAATGAATGAAAGAGATGAGGTGGCAAGCATGACTTTAATGGGTAAGGCGGTAGTTGCGCAAGGCGGTGGTCCGACAGCGGTGATCAATCAAAGTTTGGTTGGTATTATTGAGGAGGCGAAAAAACACCCGGAAATTACGCAAGTTTATGGTGCCGTTAGAGGCGTTGAAGGTATTGTCAACGAAGAGTTTCTTGATTTAACGCAGGAAACGACTCGTAACTTAAGTGATGTAGCAATGACTCCATCCTCTGCTTTGTTATCGACTCGAGTAAGACCGGATCAAGCGTATTGTCGTGAAATTCTAAAAGTTCTGCAGGCACATGAAATTCGTTATTTTTTTTATATAGGTGGCAATGATTCATCAGACACAGTCAGAATTGTCAATGCGTATGCGGAAGCTGAAGGTTATGAGTTGAAAGCAATTCATGTTCCTAAAACAATTGATAATGATTTAGTCGGAAATGATCATACACCTGGTTTTGGTTCAGCGGCGCGGTTTGTTATGCAGGCTTTTTCAGGGATTAATTTAGACGTGAAAGCGTTGGGCGGGATTTATATTGGCGTTATTATGGGAAGACATGCAGGGTTTTTAACGGCATCCGCAAGTGCAGCGAGAAAGTTTTTGGATGATGGCCCGCATTTAATCTATTTACCGGAACGTCCTTTTGAGATGGAAACTTTCTTGGCGGACGTGAAACGTGTTCATGATAGACTTGGACGTTGTATTATTGCAGTATCGGAAGGTATTGCGGATGAAGAGGGCGTACCGATTATCACCAAACATATGAAACGTTTAGAAGTGGATGCGCATGGTAATGTGAGCATGTCGGGGAATGGGACATTAGGTGATCTCCTTGTTGACAAGATTAAGGAGACTTTAAAAATAAAAAGAGTGCGGGCGGATACATTCGGTTATATTCAACGTTCTTTTTTGGGAACTGTCTCGGATATAGATCAACAGGAAGCGCGTGAAGTTGGGGAGAAGGCTGTCCAATTTGCTGTGCTAGAGCATAAATCTGGTGCTGTATGCGTGAAGCGCGTAGGTACATATGCTGTGGAGTATGATATCGTACCGATTGAAGAAGTCGCAGGACTGACGAGAAAAATGCCGGATGCATTTATCAGTGAGGAAAACAATGATGTTACGCCTGCATTTAAAACGTTTATCATGCCATTATTAGGAAGTTCAATTCCACAGACGGCGATCCTTAGAGCACCAAAAGTGCCGAAGTTAATACATAAAGAAGACTAAAAGAAAGAGAACGCGTTAGGGGTGTTGCATTTTTATGCGACGCCCCTAACGCGTTTGTAGACCTACGAAGTTCCTTAGTGAAGCATCTTAAAAATGAGATTTTGCATAATAAAAGTTTATCACTTGCATTATTTTGGAATTCATCTTATAATACAAATGAGCATATGCTCAAATAGAGGAGGCGTAGAATGGTAAGATTGCGCTGCTGTGGAATTGTGGATGATTTTCCTGCGTGTAGAAAATTTTCTAGCCATATTGATAATGAAAAAGCGGTTACGCTTCATTATGAAGAGTTTGAAGCAATTCGATTAAAAGATTATAAAGGGCTAGAGCAGACAGAAGCTGCCGAAATGATGGGGTTATCCCGCCCAACTTTTCAGCGCATATTGCAATCTGCCAAGAAAAAAATTGCGACTGCGCTGATTGAGGGACAAAACATATTAATTGAAGGGGGAAATTATAAAATGGCAAATCGTACGTTTGAATGTCAAGAATGCAAGCATGTCTGGGAAGTGCCGCCTTGCACAGAAGGTGGAAAACATGGCTATGAGCTGGAGTGCCCTAAATGCGGGAGTATGAAAAAAATTAAATTAGAAAATGGTGTGCGCCATGTTTGCAGCGGCGGACATCATGATGAACATGGTAGCAGTGGATGTTGCGGCGGGCATCATCATGGATAAGTAAATTAGGGACAGATAGGTGGCGGGTCGGCGATAAGCGCTCATCTGCGTCGTTACAGTAAGGGGTTGTTCGTCGACGTACGAATGTACGACTCCTTCACAACCCCTTACTGTGCCTAGCATCTGACCACTTCTCACCAACCGGCAACCTATCTTCGTGCTAGTTTATAAGTGAAATGAATTTAACTATTTATTAATAAATAGTTAAATTGTATACAAAGCTGAGACTTTTACAAATTTATGTAGAAGTCTCTTTATTTTTGATGATATATTTTAATATTTTAAAAATTTTGACAACCATGTATATACAATTGGCAGATAAAAGGTATATAATGTAAAGTGAATCATATATACTGTATACATTAAACGGTTTTATTGACAAAATCTGTATCGTTCTCTATAATAATCTACTTGTAACAAAGATTTTATATTGATGTAATTTTACGAGATTACTCAAATAGAATACAAAAATATAGAAGTGTAACTAAAAGGGGGAGAAACAGGTTGAAAAGAAAAATTGGACTTAGTACACAAATACTGATTGGTTTAATTATTGGGGCATTATTTGGTTATTTTTTTCCGGACATAGGTGCTAAGTTAAAACCAGTTGGTGATGGTTTTGTTCGCATGATCAAGATGATTGTTGTTCCATTGATTTTTAGTACATTGGTTATGGGGATTGCAGGCACAGGTGACTTTAAGAAATTAGGTCGTTTAGGCGGCAAGGCGATTATTTGGTTTGAGATTGCTACGACAGTGGCGCTTGCGGTTGGTCTTATCACAGTTAATCTTATAGAGCCTGGTGTTGGCGTAAATATTCCGATACCGGCAGATGCAAGTGCACAGGCGGCAGCAACCGCTAAAAAATCAATTAATATGGTAGATTATGTTTTACATATTATTCCGACGAATATCATAGATGCATGTGCGCGTAATGATATGTTGCAGATTATCTTCTTTACATGTTTCTTTGGTGTTGGGGTAGCGCATATCGGTAAAGATGCAGAAATTATCGTAAATTTTTGCCGCAGTGTAGCTGAAACGATGTTTAAAGTAACGCATTATGTCATGAAGTTAGCACCAATTGGTGTTTTTGCTATGATTGCTTATACTGTAGGCAGTTTTGGTGTTGAGATGTTAATCCCATTAGGCAAGTTAATTTTATCTTTGATTGGTGCAACGGTGATTTTCTTACTTATATTAATTGCCAGTGCATCGGTTATCACAGGAATTAATTTTGTTCATGTGGTAAAAGGGATCAAAGAAGCATTGTTAATTGCATTTTCTACAGCGAGCAGTGAAGCTGCCTTGCCAATTGCTATGCAAAGATTAGAACAATTAGGTGTACCGAAAAACATTGTAACTTTTGTTATGCCTACAGGATATTCTTTTAATCTAGATGGTTCTACATTATATAGTTCTTTAACTGTAATTTTTATTGCACAGATTTATGGAATTCCATTATCTTTAGGCGAGCAGCTATTAATCATGTTAACCTTGATGTTGTCTACAAAAGGAATTGCAGGGGTACCGGGTGCTGGGTTTATCGTTGTTGCAGCTACTGCAACGGCGTTTGGTTTGCCGGCAGATGGTGTAGCCATTGTTCTTGGTGTGGATCGTATCTTGGACATGGTTCGTACTTGTTGTAATGTGTTTGGCAACTGCATCGCTACGGTTGTCGTGGCACGTTGGGAAAAAGATTTGACTACAGAAGAGTTTAATCAAGCGTATGGAAAGAATTTTAGCGCTTAATTATAATGTATAGAAAATACCCTATCGATGGTGTTGCACGTTAACATTATCTATAGGGTATTTTTATATAGTAGAATTCTTTGTACAGACAATAATTTTAGTAAAAATCGGTTTTTTATGTAGGAGTAAATCTATCCGTAATAGAACTAATCTATTATGGATATTTTATTGTATTAGGAAGTGATAGGATGCGAACGAAAAAGTATACGGCTACGCTGGCACTTATGATAAGCATGATCGGAGCTGGATTTTTTTATCCATATCATCTAAGCTTTGTCGGCGGGCTAATATATCATGGCTGTTTAGCTGCGATGATTGGCGGTCTTGCAGATTGGTTTGCTGTAACTGCTTTGTTTCGCAAACCGCTGGGAATTTCTTATCGTACTGCAATTATTCCGCGAAACCGTCAACGGATTTTTAATGAGCTGGTTGAATTTGTTGGCAATGATTTATTAAGTCCCGGCAACATCATAAAAGTGATTCGCAAGTATGATACGAGTGATATGTTGGTTAAATATTTAGAAGAAAATGATGGGAAAACGAAATTAAAAGTTCTGATAAAACGGTTTAGCCATGCGATATTAGAAAATCTAGATACAGATGAAATTGGTAAACGCACGGAAAGCATTGTGCGGGATGGTTCGAAAGACGTTACATTAGCGCCGATGATAAAGCGGAGTTTACTATGGTCTATTGAACGTCATTATGATGAAACAATCGTGAATTTTATTCTAGATGAAATGATCTCAATTGTGCGCAGGGAGGAAATGAAAAAAAATTTGGCTGCGATGATTGAGAAGGTAAAGATTGATTATGAAGAAAATAATAAGCGCAGACAACTGGTCAGGTTTGTTTTAGCTATATCGTCGCATTATCTGGCAGCAGCGGTGCAAAAAGAGATTATTGTGTATTTAGAGTCACTTCATAATCGAGAGCATAAAATGCGGCTGCAATTGAAGGAATGGTTGAAGAATTGGGTTGAAAATTCGTTTGATGATGATGCATTTTTACAGAGATTTAGCGCCTATCAATATAGATTCATTACGGAAAAATTACATATTGATGAAAAAGTCAGCGAATACATGAAACATAGAATACAGCAATCGGAGACGGATGCGTTATCCAACAATTTCCCGCAAATAGAACATTTTATTGATGAGAAAGTAGCAAAGTTAAAGGAGGATGCTAAGCGTCAGCAAATACTGGATAAAAAATTGAAAGCTTATCTGTCAATCGTGATTCGTAAGCAGCATAAAATGGTCATAAAAATTGTGCAAGAGCGTTTACAGGAATTTTCGAATGACGATTTAGCGTTGTTCATTGAACATAAAGTTGGTGAAGATCTGCAAATGATTCGGGTGAATGGCGCGTTGATTGGCGGGGTGGTCGGAATGATTTTGTATGGTATTACCTATGCTGCAGAAAGGATTTGGTGCTAGCATGAATCAATTTAACAGGGCGGATCGTTTATTGTGTGTGCTGCTGATCCTTTTTATCCTTGTATTGTTTCTAAAAGTTACACAACGCAGTCTTTTTATAGACGGCTTATTTTTCTGTATTGAAGCAGCCTTGGTTGGCGGCATTGCAGACTGGTTTGCCGTAACAGCTTTATTCAAAAAACCATTAGGCTTTCCTTATCATACGGCACTTATCCCGCGCAAACGGGAAATGCTGATTCATGCTTGTGTGGAAATGGTACAGAAAGAGTTTTTTTCTAAAAAGAAATTGATACTCAAACTAAAGAAAGTCAACCTTTTGGATTCAGTGCTTCGCTATGTAGAGCGTAATCATGGCAGAGAAATATTAGCTGGTTTATTATTGGATTTTTTTGAACAGGCGTTAAAAAAAGTTGATGTAGAAAAAGTATCGCTTCAATTAGAAAACGAGATAAAATTAAATTTACGCAAAATTTCGTTGCAACATATGTCACATCGGTTATTGCAATGGGCGATTAAAACCCATAAAGCGCAGCAGCTATTTGATTATTTTCTCGTTGAATTAAACAGTATTTTAACAAGCCCGGATGCAAAAGCTAAAATTTCATTATATCTTGAGAATTATGTGCAAAAGCAGAGTCGGAATATTGTTTTTGCGCTGGTAGCATTTGCTGCACAAAGAACTGAAATGATCAATTATGAGGAAGCTGCAGAGATTTTACAAGAGCAGTTATTGACTTTTGTTGAGGAAATTTCGGAAAAGGATAATTCTTTGCGACATTGGGGGTTGATGCAGTTAAACCAAGCAATGGCAGAGTTGGCAGCGAATGAAGCTTGTCTGGAAATGGTGGAGGTATGGCGTGATGGAGTTTTGGCAAATCTTTCTTTACAAGCTGAAATTCAACGTTTTATCATGTCTGTGATATTGCTATGTCAAAGGCAGCCTAAGGATGAGCCTATGCATCATTCGCTTGTAGTGCAAACTCCGCTTGCTAATTTTATCGTAGAACAAGTGGATAAGATGATCGATATTTTAAAACAGGATCATGCAGTTAGGCAGGAAGTAGAGGCTTATTTATATGATCTTATCGGACGAACTTTATTACAAGCACAGGCGTTGCTTGGAGTGATCGTCAGTGAAACAATGAAGTCATTAAGTGATGAAGAGTTGAATGAGTTGCTTTATACTAAAGTTGAGCAAGATTTAACATGGATTCGAATGAATGGGTCTATTTTGGGAGCGGTGCTTGGGCTTGTTATTTTTATTGGTATGCAGATATTTTAAAGGAGAAAAGAGAGGATTCACTTGCAGGGATATATTCAGGTTTATACAGGAAATGGAAAAGGAAAGACGACGGCAGCCATTGGGTTGGCAATTCGTGCTTTAGGAGCAAAGAAAAAAATCTTATTTTTACAATTTATGAAAAGTAAACGATATAGTGAACATAGAATACTGTCAGATTTGTCACCGGATTTAGAGTTGGAAACCACCGGTAAACCTTTCTTCATTGTGAAAGAAGGCATGTTAACCGAACAGGAGTTGTCCAAATGGGGCGATGATGTTGTGGTGTTTGCCGAGGGGAATCCGCCCGCTGATTATTTGGCCTTGATGCAGGAGGGAATTTGTAGAGCAAGAGAGGCTGTGACAAGTGGTTTATATGATCTTGTGATTTTAGATGAAATTAACGTGGCTTTATTTTTTGGTTTAGTTTCGGTGGAAGATGTGCAAACTATATTGGCTGAAAAGTTACCGCAAGTTGAAGTTGTGCTAACGGGGCGGGGAGCACCGCAAGCTATTATAGATCGAGCTGATTTAGTCACAGAGATGAAAGAAATAAAACATTATTATCAAATCGGGGTGGAAGCTAGAATTGGAATAGAAAATTAAAAGTTCGGAAAAGTTTTAGGCGCTGCCTTTTGCATATTTTATGCAAAATCGGATACGTTGTATAGTGTAGGATAGACGTAAAGTGATTGGAGCGCATAAATATGGATGGGTTTAATATCAATATATGGTTTATGTTGATTATAGGAGCGAATTTTATATTTGTTGTTTTTACTTTATGTATAGAACGAAAAAATCCAACCCTGGCATTGAGTTGGATTTTGACCCTGACTTTTTTACCGGTAGTAGGTTTTATATTATATCTGATGTTTGGCACGAACATGTTGATTCGTAAAAAGAAAACTTTAGATGACAAACGCCAACAAGATGATGCCTATAGAAAAAGAGTGATGGAAAAAATTGAGGAACGTGATGCGGCCAATAAATTTAAAGAGGAAGTACGCATTGAAAAGGCTTATCAAGAGTTTATTCAATTGAATTTAAATATTGGAAACAGCCCCTATACGACGGATAATGACGTGGATATTTTTATTACTGCAAAGGATAAATATCGTCAGCTGATTTTAGATATAGAAAAAGCGGAAACGAGTATTCATATGTTGTATTTCATTATTCGCAATGATCGAATTGGCAGGCTGATTATTGAAATTTTATCAAGAAAGGCCCGAGCCGGCGTTAAGGTCAGACTGCTTTACGATCATGCAGGTTGCATGTTAACGCCGATGCATACGTTTAAACCTTTAATTGAAAGTGGTGCAGAAGTAGAACGATTTTTTCCTGTACATGTAGGCAATTATCTAAGAATTAATTTTCGAAATCATCGTAAAATTGTTGTCATTGATGGGAAAATCGGTTATCTGGGTGGAATGAATATCGGCGATGAATATATGGGATTACTCGCTGAAAATTCACCGTGGCGTGATACGCACCTGCGTATCGAAGGCAGCAGCGTTTATTTGTTGCAAATGCGGTTTATTGATGATTGGAATTTTGCTACGCATTATCGTTTTCAACAGCAATTTGATGATATTGCTGCTTTTTTTCCTCCGTTTGAGAAACCGGGAAGTACTAAGTTGCAGATTGTTTCAAGTGGTCCGGATACGATGGAAGAAGAAATCAAATGGAACTTTGTTAAACTGCTTTATACAGCGAAAGAATATATCTATATCCAAACGCCTTACTTTGTACCAGATGATTCATTTTTAGAAGCACTGAAAATCGCGGCGATGTCCGGCATCAAAGTCAAAATTATGGTGCCTTCTAAAACGGATAATATTGTGGTACATAAAGTAAGTATTTCCTATTTGGGAGAACTGCTTTCGTATGGGATAGAAATCTTTTTTTATCCGGGATTTCTTCATGCGAAAATGTTATTAATTGATGAAGAAATCACTTCAATTGGATCAGCGAATATGGATATACGAAGTTTTACGCTGAATTTTGAGGTCAATGCATTTATGTACGGTAAAGAAATCAGTAAACGTTGTGCGGATATATTTCGCAACGACTTAAAGATGGCAAGCAAGTTTACCTTAGAAGATTATACGAATCGCAGTCGATATATCAAAATGCAAGAGAGTGCGTTTCGGTTGGTTGCACCTTTGTTATGAGTAGATTCTAGGACAGATAGGTGGCGGGTCGGCGATAAGCGCTCAGCTGCGTCGTTGCAGTCAGATGCTGCTCGTCGACGTACACGCGTACGACTCCTTCGCAACCTCTGGCTGCGCCTAGCATCTGAGCACTTCTCACCAACCGGCAACCTATCTTCGTACTAGTTTATAAGTGGAACGGATTTCAGTAACTGGTATTCACAAAGTAAATACCAGTTACTGTTTTTATCACCTGCCTGTCGCATTTTAATGCGGCAATTCTTGCTTTGTTTTCGTTCTCCCGGCCTTTTCCGGAAAAATACGTTCCGAAGGATGAAAAAATAGTGGTTTGCGTAAAGAAATCCGTTTGTCTGAGCGAAGCGAGTTGAGGATTTTAGCAAACCACTATTTTTTCAAGTATTTTGGAGGTTTAAGGCCTAGCCTTTTCGTTCTTTTGGGCAATGCCAAAAGGACATCCCCCATATGTTTCATGCCACATTAAGAATTTTGTGAGTAAAATCTTAATGCGACATCCCTTAATTTAAATTTTGCAGGATTTTTGTGTTTCGTCATTAAGCTGATCGCTTTCTATAGGTTGTGGAGTCGGATATAAATTGGTTTTGCGAACATGTTTAGCATTACGTCCGTAAATCACATAGTATAGGACTAGAATACAAAGTGTAAATGGTGCCAGTATAAGGTACATCATACGGTAACCCAAGAGGGGTGCTAATGCACCGAGCAGATAAGCGCCGGTTGCAAGCCCTAAGTCTAGGCACGTAAAATACGTTGCGGTTACAATGCTGACCCGTTTTGGGGAAGAACAATGAAGTGCTAAGGTTTGTATGGTTGGTACGAGGACACCATACCCGATTCCAATAAAAGCAGCGGACAGCATCATACTAAACATTCCGTTGGCATAAGCAAGCATCAATAAACCGGCAGCGAGAAAAATAAAGCAGGGATACAGTACAATATTTGCACCGAAACGATCGAAAATTTTACCGCTCACTAAGCGAATCAGTAAAGAGAAGAGCGCAAGTACGACGAAATAATAATTACTTGCATTGATGATTTGCAGTTGATTTGCATAAACTGCAACAAAAGAGAGAACGCCGGCATAGGCGATGGAAGTTAATAAAGTGATCAGACAAATCGGGATGACGGGCATTTCTAAAATATCTTGCAATGTAAAGGAATAAAGCGAAGATTTTTTGGCAATCGTTTGACTGTTCATATCGATAAATGGCAATAAGATAAATCCTAAAAATGTGAGCAATACGCAAAAAATAAACACCGCGTTATAGTTAATTGTATGTGCCAGATAAAGACCGATGAAAGGCCCGATTGCAGATCCGGCAGTAATTACGGTTGTAAGATAGGAGATTCCCTCACCTTTTCTTGAATTAGGAGCAAATTGACATCCTAAGGCCATGATTGCAGTATTAATGATTGCAAAACATATTCCGCCTAAAAAACGAATACCTAAAATCGCATAAAGGTTTGTCGTAAAGAGCAGTAAACTGTTAGCGATTAAGAATAGAAAACAACTGACTTTAATTGTTGTTTTTGTACTAAATACATTTTCAAGACGAGCTGTTTGTGTGCGGAATAAGACAGACGCTAATAAAAAGACTGCATTTGATAAACCTGCCATTTGCATTGAACCATGCAAATCTTCCGCAATATATAATGGCAGTATTGGCAAATAGAGTGAATATGGAATAAAAATAAATAGCATCGCAAGTATCGTAATATTATAATTTTTCGTCCAAAGTGGTTCTTTTAAGATTGTTTGCATAGCTTGTAGTATCTCCTTTGAATATTGATGTATGATCAGCATTTTGATAAATTTTTGTTAAAAGCGTAAGCAGTAATTGCTGTTCTGCTTCTGGGATGTTTTTTAAGAGGGATGCGCGATGCTGGCTGACGATTTTTTGCCAGGTTGGATATGCAGTAAATGCCGAAGGTGTTAGACAGACGATTTTTTCCCGTTTATCGCTGCCGGTTTTGCGCGAGATGTAACCTTTTCCCTCTAATTTTGCTACCGTTTTTGAAATCGCAGCGGGTTCAATACATAGATAACATGCGAGATCTTTTTGAGATAGATCTTTCTTATGATATAAGGCATGAATAATTGACCACTCCGAACTGTAAATTCCATAAGGTTCTAAAATGTCATTTAAACCACTGGAAATTCTGCGCACGGATTGATGCAATGTATGTAGTAATTGATCAGAATCTACAAAAATAATAACGCCTCCTAAAATGATCATCATAATTAGTTAACTAGTTAATTAATTATGATGATCATTTTACTTCGTAAAATAAATTTTGTCAATTGAAAATAAAAATGCAATGTTTTCAAAAGAAACAACCGTACTGCATTTTGCTCGTACGGTTGTTTTGATGGTTTATGAAATTTTTGAAGAAGAAGTACTGTTATTCTGCCGTTTTTTGCACAATCTCAAGAACAATTTGGGCAGTTTTATAAAGATCTTCTTCGAGAATATATTCCTCGGTCGTATGCACTTTTGTCATTCCTACGCCTAATACTGCACAAGGAATGCCGTAGGCGTTGAAGTAGTTCCCGTCACTGCCGCCGCCGGTGGGGGTTATATTGGGTTCTAGTCCCGTCTGCTTGATTGCCCAAATCGCAGTTTGAATAACAGGCATTGCTTCATTTAATGTATAAGGCTGATAGCAATGTGTAATTTTAAATTCTGCTGTTGCGCCGTTTTCGCGAGCGACTGTCTCAAAGCACTTTATCATAGAATCCGTTTGCTTAGCTAATTTTTTTTCATTGCAGCTGCGGGCTTCACAGGTTATTTCAACTAGATCAGGGACGATATTGGTGGCATTACCGCCATGGATGATGCCTATATTTGCGGTGGTTTCATGATCTAAGCGACCTTGATTTATATTCGCAATTGCTTTAGCAGCAACAACGATTGCATTGATGCCCTCTTCCGGAGCAATACCGGCATGGGCGGACTTTCCGTGAATTTTTACATGGATATCATTTTCTCCAGGGGCTTGAATTACAATTTTACCAGGACGACCGCTGGAATCCAAACAGTAGCCAAAATCAGCTTTAATGGATTTTGGATCAAGATTTTTTGAGCCATTTAAACCGCTTTCTTCGGCAACTGTGAGTATAATTTGAATGTCACCATGTTTGATATTTTTTTCTTTTAATACAGATAAAACTTCTAAGATAGGAGCAATGCCAGCTTTGTCATCAGAACCTAAAATGGTAGTTCCATCAGAAGTAATGATGCCATTTTTTACTTGTGGCTTTACATTCTTACAGGGTTCTACACAATCCATATGTGCACTAAAAAATAGTTTTGGTGCGTTCGTTTGCGTTCCTTTTAATTCGGCAATGATATTGCCCGTATTGCCGCCAAGTTTTTCACCTGTTTTGTCTTCGGTTACAGTAAGTCCTAAAGCAGTTAGTTTGCTTGTCAGCAGATCTGCAATTTTACGTTCATCCAAGGTTGATGAAGTGGTTTCGACGAGGCCTAGAAATTCATGGAGCAGCCGGTTTTTATTAATCATACATAACCTCCCAATCCTATATTGATGTATCATTTCTATATCTTGTCAGTCTATATAAATCATACTATATGAAACGGAATTTATATAGTAGTGCAGACAAACGATCTTATTTATAAATGGAATAGGATGCAATATTTCCAATTCACGCAGGTGAATATTTTTACTTTATATAGTATGTAGAAAAAAAATGATATTATCATTTTTTTTCTACATACTATATTGAATTTTAGACGATAAAAATGATATGATTGAGTAATATATTTTTATTTTGAGATAAAATGATTTTTATTGTGTATATCTATCCTCAGTGAGAAGAACGCAGGTTGAAAAGCGATAAAATTATATAGAAAGAAAGTTTTGATGGAGCAGAGGAAAAGAGGTATTGTGTTTGCGGTTAAAGGGTAATTTGATTTTGTTGTTGGTAGCGATGATTTGGGGCGCTGCATTTGTGGCGCAACGGGCGGGAATGGATTATATCGGCCCATTTACTTATACAGGTGTTCGTTTTATTTTAGGGTGTTTGTCTTTATTACCGGTGTTGTATTTTTTTAGAAATGATAAAAAAATGGAGCAGTCAGAAGAAGCGCCGGTAAGTGTCAGAAAGATTGGCTCAATTGCAGGGGTAATTATGTTTTTTGCCGTTTCATTTCAGCAGATTGGTTTGGTTTACACAACTGCTGGCAAAGCGGCATTCATTACGTGTTTGTACATTATTTTTGTTCCCTTGGCAGCCGTATTTCTAAAACAGTATATTTCTAAGGCTACTTGGGTTGGAGCGGTTTTTGCTATTTTCGGTTTATATCTTTTATGCGTGAAGAATTCTTTCCATATAGAATATGGTGATGGGATTGTATTTATAGGTGCATTCATCTGGGCTGCACATATCTTATTTATTGATCATTATGCAGGCAGCGTAGATTCTATTCAACTGGCGTTTTATCAGTTTTTTGTTTGTGCGGTACTTAGTAATATTGCAGCTTTGCTGCTTGAACCCATTTCATGGACTGCTATTATGCAGGCGGCAGTGCCAATTTTATATGGGGGAATTTTTTCTGTTGGGATTGCATTTACCTTGCAAATTATTGGGCAGAGATACGCAGAGCCGTCTCATGCAGCAATCATTATGAGTATGGAATCCATATTTGGTGTTTTGGCTGGATTTGTATTTTTAAATGAATCAATGGGAAGTAAAGAGATCTTTGGATGTTTATTCATGATGCTTGGCATGCTGATTACGCAATTTGATGGATTTGCAGATTTAAAAGCAAAATTTAAACATTACAACAAATATAATCGTACATAAATCAAATTAAAGTAAGTTTTTGCTATTTCAGGAGGCGTATTTTGTGTGAATTGGCGTGTGAATTTATGGGTATTGTGCATTAGCGTAGTACTCACTTCAGCAAGTTATACGATGCTTGTTCCGTTTTTACCAGTGTATTTATTAGAGCTTGGTATTTCGGAAGAGGATGTTGCCATGTGGTCAGGTGCTGTTTTTTCTGCCAGTTTTTTTGTTGGCGCAATTATGGCACCAATTTGGGGAAAGTTTGCAGATAAAAACGGTAAACGCCTGATGGCAATTCGTGCCGGTTTAGGTTTGGGGATTGTTTATTTCTTAGGTGGGATTGTAATGAGTCCATATGAATTATTAGGTGTAAGAATTCTGCAAGGATTTGCAAATGGTTTTTTACCGGCATCTTTGGCGATTGTATCTTCAAGTGTGCCAAAAGAACAGTTGGGCTTTTCACTGGGCATTATTCAAACAGGTCAGATTATTGGCTCTGTACTAGGCCCTTTGCTGGGTGGATTTTTGGCGCATATTTTTGGTATGCGTGCTTCTTTTTTTGTAGCGGCTGTATGTTTATTGCTGGTTACGATTGGCGTTATTTGGCTAGTTAAAGAACCGGCAAAGGTGGAAGATCATCATGCTGGCAGCAGTATGCTTGAGGATATTCAACGTGCTGCAAAAAATTCATTGTTATTGGAAATGATGGGATTAACCTTATTGATTCAAGTCGCTATGATGATTTTGCAGCCAGTTATTACACTGTATGTTGCGCAGTTACAAGGAGACATGGAGGGCGTTGTGCTTACTGCGGGAATTATCTTTAGCTTAGGAGGCATTGCCGGAGCGATGTCAACACCGTTCTGGGGAAAATATGGGCAGAAGCGCGGATACTTCAGAGCAATGGCAGTTGCTTTCGGTGGTGCGGGAATTTTTAACTTTCTGCAATTCTTCCCAGACACTGTGTTCGGTTTTGGAGCACTGCAATTTTTAGTCGGAATTTTTATTGTTGGTGTCAACCCTTCAATTAGTGCGACAATTGTAAATTGTACAGCAGCCAGTTTTCGCGGCAGAGCATTTGGCTTAGCGACGACAGCGCATCAAATCGGTTCCATGATTGGTCCGCTGCTCGGCGGTGCCATAGCAGCAGGCGTTGGAATAAAGTATGTGTTTATGTTTACTGGTTTGTTGCTATTTTGTATTAGCATGGTAATCTTTTGGCGGCATATGTACAAAAAAGGACGAGTATAATTTATTTGCTAGATTTGCTTTTTACTCTTGTATTCTAGAAAATAGTATGGTAATATCCTCTTGTTAAGTAGTTCGGCAGCATCTCATTTGGGAGCTGCACGATGTGGCTTGACGAATTTGGATGAAATGAAATTAAATAGGGTTCATTTATCCGCTTAGATCCTAAAGACTAAGACGGGAGGTAAGAGAAATGATTGTATAGTTATGCCTTTCGGTGGAGTCTGCCGAAAGGCTTTTTGTATTTTATAGATGAATAGGGGGCGCTAACAGTGAGAAATGCACAGATAACGGTATCTGTAATCCAAAATAGAAAAATTACACAAACACCAATAACGATGCTTACAGCATATGATTATGCAATGGCAAGGATACTTGATCAGGCTGAAATTGATATGATTTTGGTAGGGGATTCCTTAGGAAATGTAGTCTTAGGTTACGACTCTACGCTGCCTGTTACGATGGAAGATATGATCCATCATGCGAGTGCCGTATGTAGAGGCGCAAACTATGCAATGGTCGTTGTTGATATGCCATTTATGTCCTATCAAGTTTCACCGCAAGAAGCAGTGAAAAATGCAGGAAGAATAATCAAGGAAAGCGGTGCGCAAGCAGTTAAAGTGGAAGGCGGTATCGAAATTGCTGACACAGTGAAAGCGATTGTGAAAGCGGGAATACCAGTCGTTGGGCACTTAGGACTCACGCCGCAGTCTATTCATCAATTGGGTGGTTTCAAAGTACAAGGCAAAGATCAGCAAACCGCACAAAAATTGATACATGATGCAAAGTTGATTGCCCAAGCAGGTGCTTTTGCTGTGGTTTTAGAATGTGTGCCAGAAAAATTAGCAGCAAGAATTACGCAAGAAATTAAAATACCGACGATTGGAATTGGTGCAGGATCATTGTGTGACGGACAAGTTCTCGTCGTAAACGATATACTTGGCATGGATGATACTTTTACACCAAAATTCGTGAAAAAATTTGCTGATTTACATCTGCAGATGCTTGAAGCAGTGAAAACGTATAAAAATGAAGTGATAAAAAGAAGTTTTCCATCTCAAAAACATACGTTTACAATTGCCGATGAAGTACTGGAAAAATTATATTAATTGAATAAAAAACGCAGCGTATTTTAAGCAGTAGAGAGTTTTTAGTAAAGAGCTGTGATAGTACGGATAAAATTTATGAAATGAAGGGACGAAAATGAAACTTAGAATAATAACAACAATCGCTGAAATGAAAGCTTTTGTAAGAGAGGCGAAACAAGAAGGGAAAACAATTGCCCTAGTGCCAACCATGGGAGCATTACATGAAGGTCACCTCGCCTTGATGCAGTATGCAAAAGAAAAATGTGACATTGTCATTGCTAGTATTTTTGTGAATCCTGTGCAATTCGGGCCTAATGAGGATTTTTCCGCTTATCCGCGTACTTTTGAAGAAGATTGTGAAAAATTAGCTGCGATTGGAATCCATGCGGTTTTTCATCCCGAAGCAGCCCAGATGTACCCTGAAGGATATACTTCCTATGTAACGGTGGATGGCAGACTTACGGATAAGCTTTGCGGAGCTAGCCGACCGGGGCATTTTCGCGGTGTGGCAACTGTGGTTACCAAGTTATTTCATATTACAGAAGCCGATCAAGCTTTTTTTGGTCAAAAGGACGCACAGCAAGTCGTTATGATTTTGCAGCTCGTGCGTGATTTAAATATGAATGTAACGATTGATATGGTACCGATTGTTCGTGACGAAAATGGACTTGCTTTAAGTTCTCGCAATCAATATTTATCCGTTCGTGAAAAAACTGCGGCATCTATCTTGTTCTATAGTTTAAAGAAAGCAAGGGAAGCCTATCAAAACGGGCAAAAGAATGTAGAACAGCTAAAGCAGGAAGTGATCAAATATATCGAAAGCGAGCCTTTGGCAAGAATTGCGTATGTAGAAATTTATAGTTTTCCGGATTTGAAAGAAGTAGAGACTGTAACGGGAAAAGTTTTAATTGCAGTTGCAGTATACTTTGGAACAACAAGATTAATCGATAATGTAATCATTGGAGGATAAGGCATGTTACTGAATCTTTTGAAGTCAAAAATTCATTGTGCAACGGTGACGGAAGCAAATCTGCAATATATGGGGAGTATTACAATAGATGAAACTTTAATGACAGCGGCAAATATTTTGCCAAATGAACGAGTGCAAGTCGTAAATAATAATAATGGAGAACGCCTTGAAACTTATGTGATTCAAGGTAAGCGCGATTCAGGGGTCATTTGTTTAAATGGTGCAGCAGCGCGCCTTGTACAACCAGGTGACATTGTTATTGTTATGGCCTATGCATTGATGCAGGAAAGCGAAGCAGCATTGCATAGCCCGACGATTGTCATGGTAGATGAAAGGAATCAAATAAAAGGAATAAAAAATTCTGAAAAAGAAAAACAAATTGGGTAATCATCAATTTTCAGTTGGGCGATAAATAGATGTTGTTTTTCTAGCTGTGAGTTGTTTGGGTTATATCTATAGCTTGTAGAAGGTTAAAATAAGCTTGTATTTCAAAATTAACAATGGTATACTCATACACAAAGCATATACAAGCAGTTTATTTAGAATAAATATTATAAATTGTAATGAAGCCAAAGAAGGCCATGAAATTATGGATGTTTCCATGATTTCACAGCCTTCTTTTTTGTTTTGTAGTTTATTGTAGGATAAACTCGGTTTATGTAGTTGCAGAGTGATTATGAAAGAGATCTTCTAGTACTAACTTTATGGTCACCATACAAGGGACGGCGAGGAACATACCGAGTATACCTAAAATTTGTCCTCCCAATAATATGCCGAGCATAATTGCAATTGGATGTAATTTTAATGATTTGCCAATGAGATAAGGATAGACGATATTGTGATTGGTCTGCGTTAAGATTACATAGAAGCAAAGGGTTTGTATGCCAAGTGTTGTAAATTGTGTAGTTGCAAATAAAGCACCTGCAAGAGAAGCAACCGTCGGTCCTAGGACCGGAATGAGTTCACCCGTTGCTGACAATACTGCAAATACGGAGGCATAAGGTAGTCCGCATACTGTAAAATAAATGAATACTAAAATTCCGGTGATGATACAGATTGCTAGTTGACCGCGAATATAGCTAATTAAAGCCCCAATAATATGATCAAACAGTTTATGGATTCTTACCTTATCTTTTTGGGGAAATAAATTAACGAGATATTCTTTGATTTCCTTACCATCTTTTAAGAAATAAAAGGTAATGAAAATCATCATAATCATGTCCATCGCTTTACTGAAAAGATTGATGATAAGTTCAAGTGAAGAACGAAGGGTTGCAACACTTAAGTTTGCAAGGCCTTTGAAAGCATCATTGATTTGCTCTGTAAATGCAGTAGAGAAATGCAGCAATGGAATGTTTTTCAAGCTTTCAGCAATACTAGGAATATCGGCAATAAAATTTGAAAATGTCGGAATGAATGTCTTGGAAAGTGCAACAAGCAGCCATAAGACAAGTGCAAGGAAAGATCCTAAGGTAATAATTGACGCGATGCCGCGAGGAATTTTCTTCTTTACTAGATAATTGACGATTGAATTTAGTAAGATTGTGAGAAACAAAGAAAGCAAAAGAACCATTGCAAGTGGCTGAACGAACCAAAACATTGAAAATAAAACAGTAAAACTAGTACTTATAAGAATAGAAGTCTGATATTTTGACCACATAGTAACCTCCAAATGAGAAAATGATGAACGCGTAAAATTTAAGTATAACCATTATTATACCTTTATTTATTATAAAAAGGTAGATTGTTGATAAAATATTAAAAGAAGTTTTAATCATACAATAAAAAAATAGTATGATTTTGTAGAAAAAAAAATAAAATTGTACTTGAAATGTATATTGTATACATGATACAATATGGACATAAGGTAATGAAACCATAAGCAATATAAATAGTCGATAAAATTCTAAATCTTCGAAAAACGAAAATGATAGAAATTATTTTAGGGGGAAACGAAAATGAGATTAGAACATGATTTTTTAGGTGAATTAGAAGTTCCAGATGAAGCATATTATGGTGTGCAAACTTTAAGAGCAATGGAAAACTTCAGCGTTACTGGTGAGAAACTAGACAAAGATTTCATCATTGCAATGGCTACTGTAAAAAAAGCTGCAGCACTTGCAAATATGAAAACTGGCCGTTTAGACAAAAAAGTTGGTGAAGCGTTGGTAAAAGCTGCTGACGAAGTGATCGCAGGTAAACTTCATGATCAATTCCCAGTAGATCCAATCCAAGGCGGTGCAGGAACTTCTGTTAATATGAATACAAATGAAGTTCTTGTAAACAGAGCGTTAGAACTTATTGGAGAAGCCAAAGGAAGTTATGATATTATTTCTCCAAATAACCATGCAAATATGGCGCAATCTACAAATGATTCTTTCCCTACAGGAATAAAAGTATGTATCATTCATAAAAGTAAACCGTTAATCGCGGCATTAAATCGTTTAGTAGATGAATTAGATAAAAAGGCTGTAGAATATAAAGATATCTTAAAAATGGGTCGTACACATTTACAAGATGCAGTGCCTATTACATTAGGTCAAGAAATGGCTTCCTATGCTTCTTCCATTCGTCGTGGTATCAAACGTATCGAATTTGCGGTAGAAGGTGTTCATACAATTAATATGGGTGCAACTGCAGTTGGTACTGGCTTAAATGCAGAACCTGAATACATTAAAGAAGTTGCAAAACAATTATCTAAAATTACAGGAGAAGAATTCCATACAGCAGATAATTTAATTGATGCTACAAACAATACAGATGGTTTTGCTGATGTTTCTTCTGGATTAAAAGTAACTGCTTTAGTATTGATCAAAATGGCAAATGATTTCCGCTTAATGGCATCCGGTCCTCGTTGTGGTCTTAACGAATTGAAATTACCACCTCGTCAACCAGGTTCATCCATTATGCCAGGTAAAGTAAATCCAGTTATGGCTGAAGTTCTTAACCAAACTTGCTATCAAGTTATCGGTAATGATGTAACGATCAGCTTGGGTGTAGAAAACGGTCAATTTGAATTAAACGTAATGGAACCTGTAATTGCATTTAACTTATTCAACTCCATGCGTTATTTAACAAATGTAGTAAACAACTTTGTTGATAACTTGATGATTAAATTACAAGCAAATGAAGAACAATGTGCATATTGGTTAGATCGTAGTGTTGGTATCGTAACTGCACTTTTACCACATATCGGTTACGAAAACTCTTCTATGCTTGCAAAAGAAGCTTATGCAACAGGTAAACCAATCCGCGAAATTATCCTTGCAAAAGGTTTGCTTACAAAAGAAGCAATGGATCACATCCTTTCACCAGCAGAAATGACACAACCAGGTATCGCTGGCAGTGATCTATTAAAATAATATTGTTGTCCATAAATACACTATAGATAAAAAAGGCTGTCAGTAAAATGAACTTCTTCATTTACTGACAGCCTTTTTTCAACGTAGGCGCAAACTAGGGACAGATCGGCTAACCTAATCTGTCCCTAGTTTATAAGTGGAAGGATTTATTTGAGATGCATCTGCTGGGAGAACTTATAAGGCTGTAATGCCTTGTAAAGTGTATAGAATGTGCTGATTTGAATAGGTAACAAAATAGAGCCCTTGATGAATCTGCTCATAAAAAATGCGTAGGCAGCTTTTTTGTATAAGATACACAGCCAAATGGTATTTAGAAATAAATCAATTGTTAGAAATAAAAGAAGATGGACTAAAATTACCTTTTTCAACGTAATTTTTTTCTGATGAAAAAAATACCCGTATAGCATGCCTGTCATAAAGGCACTGAAGGTGAAACCCGGGAAATAGAGTCCAGGGAAGAATATGAAACAACCCAATAAATCAGCAATTGCAGCCATAAAGCCCCCTTTGGTTGGACCAAACATTGCTGAAAATAATGCAATTGGCAGGAAGGCAAAACTTACGCGAACAAAAGGGGTTTGAATCGCAAGGATATGGGTAAATATGATCGTTAAGGAAATAAAGATGGCGGAAAAAACAATTGTTTTGATACGCAATGACATAAATGAGGACACCTCCAGAGAATATAATTTTTACTCAGATGGAGGTTAAACTCCTCTGAAGCATAGTTCATCTTATCCTGATATTACAGTTCACTGAAAAAGCTGGGAGTGAATGATCTAGCTACAGGATAAATTGTGTTGCTACATATTGAGGAGTCCTCTTTTATGTAACAGCGGGATGCAATATTTGTACCGCAAATTACGAAAGTAATTTTTCGTTCAGTGACAACTCCCCGTCCATCTGACACTTAACGCACAAATATTTACTCTGCTATTTCGTGATTAAATTATGGATAGAGATCTTTAAATCCTTCTTTTCGGAAAAATAATTTTGTCATGTCCCGAAGCAAAGACAAATATAACATATAGAGGTGATACTTTTGCGACGGGGTGTAGTATTACGAAGTGCTTGGCGATTAGGGCGTGATTATTTATTTTCTAATCAAAAGTGGACGGCATGGGGACTCTTATTGCTGGTTGTGCTTTTTAACCTTTTATTGGTGTATATCACAGTGCAAATTAATTTATGGCAGGCGACTTTTTACAATATTATTCAATCGCACAACCAAGGCGGTTTTATTGAAGCCATTGGATTTTATGCGCTCCTCGCTATCATTTTAGTTGCAGTCAAGGGCTGTCAAACTTATTTTCGCCTGTTGCTGCATATAAATTGGCGGCAATGGCTTACTGATAAGTATTTATCTTATTGGTTGAAAAATAAGATCTATTACCGATTGCAGCTTTATGATGGAAATGATGCGGATAATCCTGATCAAAGAATCAGTGAAGACGTTGATTTGTTTGTTGCTTTGACATTGCGATTATCTTTAGAATGCATGCAGGATGCTTTGACTGTATGCTCTTTTATCGTAATCTTATGGAATATATCAGAAGTGATTACGATTTCCATTGGTACAGCCGAGTTTTCAATCTATGGTTATTTAGTTTGGGCAGCTTTGATCTATGCCTTGGCCGGTACCCTTTTAACTGTAAAAATTGGGGCTCCGCTGATCAAATTAGATTATGATCAGCAAAAATATGAAGCAGACTTTCGTTTTAGTCTGGTACGCGTGCGTGAATACGCCGAAAGTATTGCTTTATATGGTGGTGAGAGTGCTGAACGAGGAAATTGTTTGAAGCATTTCCAGCACTTAGTTTATAATTTCAGAGAAATTATCCAAATCCGTAAACGGTTGGTTTGGCTAACAACTGGATACGCACATGCGGCAGTTATATTTGCAATTTTTGTTGCTTCACCGCGTTATTTTAGCGGCAAGATCACGCTGGGACATATGTTTCAAATTATCGATGCTTTCAATCATGTACAATCGGGTATGTCCTTTATTATTGATAGTTTCACGCGTGTTGCGCAATGGCGCGCTGTAGTAAATCGGTTGAATAACTTTATCGTTTGTATGAAATATGCCGAACAACAAGGTCGGGAAAATGTTTTACAATCGGGGTATAATCGGGATACAAGTCGTTTTTTAGAAGTGAAGCAAGTGGATGTATTTAAACCAGATGGGCAATTGTTGATCAAGGATTTAACTTTCAAATTGCAAGAAGGCAATCGATTATTGATTACAGGGCCGTCAGGTTGTGGAAAAAGCACACTGCTTCGTACCTTAGCTGGACTATGGATTTATGCAAAAGGAAGTGTAATTGCACCGCAGGCACAACAGAGCTTATTTGTACCACAAAAGCCTTATATGCCAATTGATACCTTGAGAAAAGCCCTGATTTATCCGTATCAAAAATGTAAAATAAGTGATCAGGTACTCATAGAGACGCTGACTTTATGTAAGATTAGTTATCTCGCCCCACGTTTAGAGGAAGTGGGAGATTGGGGCAAATTTCTTTCGCTGGGAGAACAACAACGTGTGGCTTTTGTTCGAATTTTACTTGCACAACCACAATGGATATTTTTAGATGAAGCCACTTCGGCATTAGATGATGATAATCAAGCGTTAATGTATAGTTTAGTCATAAAAAAAATGCCCAACACTGTAATCGTAAGTGTCGGACATCGGAAAAGCATTGCAGATTATCATAATTGTAAATTAGTTTTAGACGGAACCGGCGGATGGCGGCTGTCTTAATGGGCAGCTAAAGTAAGTGCACTTCTTGCCATTACTTCCATCCCATGCAGCAGGCAACTTTCATCCATATCAAATTTCGAATGATGATGTGGGTACTGCATCTTATCTGTACCAGTTCCGATAAAGAAGAAAGCACCGGGAACTTCTTGCAGATAATAGGAAAAGTCTTCTCCGCACATGACTGGAGGAATGATTTCAGCTTTTAAATCGTTGCCGCAGGCGGCGACGGAGGATTCGATCATTTTTGCATACGGTTCATGATTGACAACAGCAGGATGCCCCAGCAAAGTTTCTAAATCATAAGAAGCTTGATTCGCAAGGCATATGCCTTGCGTAATTTCTTCAATACGGCTAAAGACAATCTTACGAACTTCTGGACGAAATGTGCGAACTGTTCCTTCAATTGTAGCCGTTTCAGGGATGATATTAAATACGTTGCCGGCGTGAATCGCACCGACAGAGACAACTGCTAAATCAAGCGGATCGATCGTTCGACTGACAATTGTATTGAGCGCGGTTACGATTTGGGCGGTGATTAAAATTGGATCTACGGTCTGATGCGGCATAGAGCCATGACCGCCCTTTCCTTTGATTGTAATTTTAAACTTGTCTGGTGCTGCCATTAGATTGCCATAGGAAATGCCAATCGTACCGAGGGGAATAGGCTGCCAAATATGTGCGCCAATGATTGCATCTACATTCTTTAAAGCATCTGCTTGAATCATGGCTTTTGCACCGCTTGGGAATTCTTCCTCATTTGGTTGGAAAATAAAACGATATGTACCCGCTAACTCTGCTTGTAGATCAACAAGCATTTTTATCGTACCAAACAGAATTGCCATATGTCCATCATGCCCACAAGCATGGCAGGCACCGTGGTTTTGTGACTGATATTCCGTGTTGCATGTGTCTACAATTGGCAAAGCATCGATATCAGCACGAATTGCTATCGTTTTACCGGGAAATGCACCTTTTAATTCGGCAATTACACCGGTATTGGCTTTAACTTCTGGCGTTAATCCCAGCTTAGTTAATTCTTCTATAATTTTTTTTTGCGTGTTATATTCATGTGCGCTGATTTCAGGATGCATGTGAAAATAACGGCGTAATTTTACAGCAAAAGAATGATGCTTTTGCGCCAATTTATACAAATCTGTCATCGTAATCAGTCCTTTATTCATAAGTTTTATAGATAGTAAGGTACTATATTATAATTAGGAATGAGTTGAAAAGTCGCTGCCATTCTTTCATTTCGTAATGAGTAATCGTACTTAAAAACGAAAAAACCACACATTGTAGTGCGGCCTTCTTCAAACTAGCTGTTGATTAGGAGAGCCGACACAACAATATCGACTATCTTTTTCCATTATAGTATACTAATTTATATAGAAAGTCAAACATCAAACTTATAGGAATAGTTCATAGGGGTAAGGGAAAGAAACATTTTTTATAAGTTTAAGGAGAGGATATAATTGTTGCCAAAACGTTATTGGCTTTTTGGAATTGTTTCTATAGGAATTATGGGGATATTATCTGATTTTGCAGAAAAGTATGATCAAAAATTTGGAGAAATATTATCAATGGATATGGTTTTTACACCAATGGTTATTATTATGATGTTAATTATTGATGGATGTTATCAGCTTTTTAAATGTATTCGTACTAAAAAACTCTGAAAGATATTTAAGCTAAAGTATGTAATTATCAATAGTCCTGATCGTTCGACATGAATAAAATTTAGATATTATCTTTTTGAATATTTTATCGATCGATTATGAAATATTCTAGCTAAGATTTAAGAGAAAGATAAATATTGTGTGGTTGCAAAACTTTTTGGCAAAGTATAGAATAAATGCAAGCAAAGTATCATTTAGTGTGATTTGTGGTATAGTATCATAAAAGTTGAAGTGTAGGAGGAAGTTTTAGTGGATGAAAAATTAGAAAAGTATGCACGGTTGATTGTTAAAACAGGCGTTAATATTGAAAAAAATCAAATCCTTGTGATAAATTCCCCAATTGAATGTGCTGATTTTGCACGCCGTGTAGCAAATGCTGCATACGCTGCAGGGGCAAAAGATGTCGTTGTAAATTGGAATGATGAAATATTAAACAAAATACGTTTTGAAAAGGCACCGGATGAAGTATTTGATGAATTTCCTGCATGGCGGAAAGAATTTTATCTTGGTTATGCAAAGCAAGGTGCAGCATTCGTTTCAATTGCCGCATCAGATCCTGAGATCTTAAAAGATGTAGATCCGGAACGTATTGCTCGTATGCAAAAATCAAGTGGAAATGCGTTAAAGGAATATCGTGAACGGATGATGAGTAACCGAAATACTTGGTGCGTCGTCTCTATTCCGACAAAAGCATGGGCGCAAAAGGTTTTCCCAAATGACAGCGTCGAAGTTGCAGTAGATAAGCTCTGGCAGGCGATATTGCAGACGGTTCGTATTGATGATGGTGATCCAGTCGAAGCTTGGATAAAACATCAAGCCGCACTTAAAGAAAGCAAAGATAAGATGAATGCATATAACTTCAAATATCTAAAATATAGGAATGCACTGGGAACTGATTTGACGATTGAATTGCCGGAAGGACATATTTGGCTTAGTGGGGCTGAGTATACGCCGGAAGGCAGAGAATTTATTGCCAACATGCCGACAGAAGAAGTTTTTAGTATGCCGAAACGTGATGGCGTGAATGGTACTGTCGTAAGTTCAAAGCCACTTAATTATCATGGGAATTTGATCGAAAATTTCAAACTGACTTTTAAAGACGGAAAAGTTGTGCAGTACTCGGCGGAAAAAGGAGAAGCGATATTACAAAAGCTTTTGGAAGCGGACGATAGCTCTAGTTATTTAGGAGAAGTAGCATTAGTGCCTCATGATTCGCCAATTTCTAATCTAAACTTTTTATTTTATAACACTTTGTTTGACGAAAATGCATCTTGTCATCTAGCATTAGGAAAAGCATATCCGGTTTGCATTAAAAATGGAGATACAATGTCACCGGAAGAATTAGAAAAAGCCGGTGTAAATGATTCTTTGATTCATGAAGATTTCATGATCGGTACAGCCGACCTTGACATAATTGGCATAACACATGAAGGCAAAGAAGTTGTCGTATTTAAAAATGGAAATTTTGCTGAGTAAGGTTATAGATAAATAACGAATGCACCTTTCAATATTAGATGGTTCTAAATATTGAAAGGTGCATTTTTTAGTTATTTTAATACGACATTGGATACAAAGCAGGTATGATTGCCGCCATTAATTCCCGAAGCCTTAACTATAATAGAACCGACATTCCCTGAGCCTTTACCAAGTTTATCAAATGGAATTGCAATTGTATCAATATATCCAGTTACGATTCTTTCGCGTGAGATAATTTGATCTGTTGTTATTGTATAATCCTTGGTGCTAAGTAAAGTATCATTGTTATAAATTAAGATTGAATTGCGCCGTGGATATCCGTTATATTGAACTGTTACAAATAAGGTTGAACCGGAAAATGTGGTATCGTTCATGGAATATGGATAGACAGTGGGCGGAAATTTTAATGCTGGTGAGCCGTCAGAGGAAAGATGCAAAATCGTCATCTTCATTAAATTAGGTGCAGGCCCAGCGTGGACTGTATTCGGTATTACAAAATAAAACATAAAACACAAAAATAAAAAAATACTTTTTTTGCGCATGATTGTCCTCCAAATTTAATTATAGATAAATTGTAACATTTTTTTATAAAAAGGTACAAATTTATTCTCATTCCTTAGGGCTGATATTGAAAAACTGGTGTTAAACAGATATAATGAACAGAAAGTATACAAAAAGCAGTGAATTAATTAAGATAAATGTTTAGATAGCTTAACTTTGGAAGGTGTTAATATTTTACGTGATTTATATAGTAAAGCAGTTCTGAAAGCCGTTTGGCCAATTTGCGTAGGGTATCTTCCACTTGGCTTTGCTTGTGGAGTGCTTGCACAAAAAGTGGGCGTGAGTGTTTGGGAAACCGCGATGATGTCAGTGCTTGTTTTTGCTGGCAGTGGTCAGTTTATCGCACTGGCTATGATTGGCGGTGGCGCATCGATTGCTTCCATTGTATTAACGACTTTTATTGTCAACTTAAGACATACCTTATATAGCTCCACTTTATCAACCTATGTAATGGGACAGTCAAAAAGGTATCTAAGCTTTTTTTCACAAGGAATTGTAGATGAAACCTTTGCTGTCAATTTAAGTGCATTTAATACAGGTCAGTGGAATGCAAATCGTGCGTTAGCTTTGAATATTTTAGCACATGGATGCTGGGTTTTTAGTACGATGCTGGGGAATCTCGCAGGCAATGTACTTCCGATTGATATGGCAGTGATCAGTTATACATTAACCGCGATGTTTATTGGTTTGTGGACATTTCATTTTGAGTATAAATTAAAAATTATCATCGGTTTATTTTCCGGCTTGCTTGCAATTGGATTATCGGGATTTTTAACCTATAAATTACATATTGTTGTAGCCACCGTGATTGCGGCTACGCTTGGTTGTATGATTGAAGGAGGCAGGAAAGATGACAAATCTTGAAATGCTGTATTGCATTTTGGGGATGTTTATAGTTTCTTATATTCCCAGGGTTGTACCACCTTTTTTGCTTGCTAAGACAACGCTATCCCCGTTCGTCGAACGCTGGTTGAAGTATGTGCCGACTTCGGTATTTGGTGCGTTGGTATTTTCGGAAATTTTTATTGATGGCAATCGGATCAATCTAAGTTTAGGCAATATCAATCTGATTACGTCGCTCATTGTTCTGGCGGTTTCCATCAAAACAAAATCGCTCGGCAAGAGTATTGTGACCGGTATGTTTGTGTTTTGGGTGTTGAAAAATGTAGTATAATAAATGTGGTGAAATTTTGTTGATTGTTTGTGAGCTTGCTCTACTAAGGTTGGTTTATAAAATTTTTAATAGATCAATAAACGCATAGATGTCCTTTTGGCATTGCCCAAAAGAACGAAAAGGCTAGGCCTAAAGCCTCGAAAATACTTGAAAAAATACCGACTTACTAAAATCTGTAAACTCACTTCGTTCAAACAAACAGATTTCTTAACGCAAGTCGGTATTTTTTCATCCTGCGGAACGTATTTTCTTCGGAAAAGGCCGGTAACGAAAACAAAGGCCGTTATCAGAGTGGTAGTAAAATAGAATAAAAGAATATTTGTGAGGTAAATCATAAGATGAGTAAAGTCGTAGTTTTAGCAGAAAAACCTTCTGTGGGTCGTGATTTGGCAAGAGTACTTGGTGCGAGAAAAAATGGGAATGGCTATTTGGAGGGTGATCGATATATTGTGACCTGGGCGCTTGGTCATTTGGTGACCTTAGCGGATCCCGAAAGCTATGGGGCAAGTAATACAGCATGGAAAATTGAAGAATTGCCAATTATGCCGGAGCATTTAGATCTTGTAGTGATCAAACAGACAGGCCGACAGTTTAAAACGGTAAAAGAGCAATTGCAGCGCAAAGATGTAAGCGAGATTATTATAGCAACGGATGCAGGCCGTGAAGGTGAATTGGTTGCAAGGTGGATTCTTGCGAAAGCAATGATAAAAAAGCCAGTCAAACGTTTATGGATTTCTTCAGTAACCGATAAAGCAATTAAAGAAGGTTTTGCAAAACTGAAGGAAGGCAAAGCATATGAAAATTTATACCAAGCTGCGGTAGCTAGGGCAGAGGCAGATTGGTATGTCGGAATTAATGCAACACGCGCATTGACTTGTAAATTCAACGCGCAATTATCTTGCGGACGTGTGCAGACACCTACACTAGCGATTATTGCAAAACGTGAAATGGAAATAAAGAATTTTGTACCGAAGGCGTATTATGGATTATCGGCTCAAGCAAATCGTCTTACGTTAACTTGGGCAGACAAAAAAAGCGGTGATATGCGTACTTTCGAAAAGGCAGCAATAGAAGCGATATACAAAAAAGTAGAGGGCGCTGTCGGTGAAGTCGTTCATATAGAAAAGACAACGAAAAAATCTTATGCACCGCAACTTTATAATTTGACCGAATTGCAACGCGATGCAAATAAGCTGTATCATTTTTCTGCGAAAGAAACATTATCCATTATGCAAAAACTCTATGAAATGCATAAGATACTTACGTATCCAAGAACTGATTCAAGATACCTTTCAAACGATATTGTGCCGACATTAAAGGAACGATTGAAATCTTGTGGCGTTGGTCCGTATGCTAAATTTGCATTTCAAGCGAGCAAGCAAATCCAAGTAAGTAAGCATTTTGTTGATGACAGTAAGGTATCTGACCATCATGCAATTATACCAACAGAACAATTTGTAAATTTGGCTGCCCTTACGGAACGTGAGCGTAAAATTTATGATTTGGTAATCAAAAGATTTATTGCAGTTTTATATCCGCCGTATGTTTATGATCAAACAACCGTGAAAGTGGCGATAAAGGACGAAAGATTTATTGCAAAGGGGAAACAGGTTAAACAACTTGGCTGGAGAGAAGTCTATCAAGGAAATGTAGAAGAAGAACATACAAAAGATTCAATTGCTGAACAAATATTGCCAGAATTAAAAAAAGGTGATAGCTTGAAGATAACAAAATTCAACATTTCTCAAGGCATGACAAAACCTCCCGCACCATTTAATGAAGCCGGTCTATTAGCTGCGATGGAAAATCCTGTGAAGTATATGAGCGATGATCGTAAAGACTTGAAACAGACGATTGGTGAAACCGGCGGATTGGGCACAGTGGCAACCCGAGCGGATATTATCGAAAAATTATTTGCTAGTTTCTTAATTGAGAAAAAAGGCGAAGATATTTTTGTAACAGCAAAAGGCAGGCAGCTGCTGGAGCTTGTGCCACGAGATCTAAAAGAACCTGCGCTTACTGCCAAATGGGAACAAAAGTTAAGCAGCATATCAAATGGGAAGCTATCGAAAGATAGATTCATGTATGATATTAAAAATTATGCACAAGCTGTTGTTAGTGATATAAAAAATAGTCAAGAACGATTTCATCATGATAATGTAACGAGAACAAAATGCCCAGAGTGCGGTAAATTTTTATTAGAGGTAAACGGTAAAAAAGGAAAAATGCTGATATGTCAGGATCGTACATGCGGATATCGCAAAGGTGTTAGTATGGTGACAAATGCGCGTTGCCCGAATTGTCATAAAAAATTAGAAATGCGCGGCGAAGGCGAAGGAAAGATGTTTTTATGTGCATGTGGATACCGCGAGAAACTAACTGCTTTTCAGAAACGAAAAAATAAAGAAAACAGTACTAAGATTTCTAAAAGCGATGTAGCTAAATATATGAAAACGCAGCAAAAAACAAGTCAACAACCAGTCAATACAGCTTTAGCAGATGCATTGGCAAAATTAAATCTAAAATAAAGGAGGCGGTTGCGTGCAAAAAAAAGTCTGGTTAACGTTCCTTACATGGATTGTTTTTACAATGACAGCCTTAGCTGCAAGCCCGGAGGATTTTTCTTATCAAGGTATAAACTTAGGCGATCATTATGACACTATGGTTGAAAAACTCGGACAGCCACGTACAGATTTCGAGCATAGAATCAATGATCGGGCAATTACCTACTATTTTTATAAAGGAAATGAACTGCGAATTGGACTGGATCAGGGCAGCAATCAAATCGTAGATATCCGCGTGCGAGATAAAGACTATACAACGAAGCATGGTGTAAAAATTGGCGCTACTTCACATAAAATTCTAAAAGAATATGGTTCTGCAACGAAGCAAAGAATGAACGGGCACATCTATTATATCTATAAAAATGACCCAAATGATAACGAGCGTCTGTTCCTTGATGTTAGTCAAGGGTATTTAGAAGAATTTAGAATAACAAGTCTAATTGACGAATGAGCTAAAAATTAGAGGTGTTTGTATGAAGGGAAAAATAGTTCGGTACGGTGTAATTTTAATTGGCTGCCTTATCAGTAGTGCTTCAATTAATATATTCTTGGTACCACATCAATTATTAAGCGGTGGCGTTAGCGGTATTGCGATTATTTTTTACTACTTATTTGCTTTCCCAATCGGGGTACAAATGTTAATCATGAATTTACCTCTATTATTTGCTGCATATAAAACGTTAGGAAAGATTTACACAATTGACGTTGTTTTTGGTACAGTCTTATTTTCTTTATGTATTGATCTAATGAAGTTCTTATCCAATTATAATGTCGTGGATGATCCTATGCTGGCAGCGATTTATGGTGGTGTGTTTACCGGAATTGGATATGGCATCATTTTTCGTGCAAATGGCAGTTCGGGCGGATTAGATATTGTAGCAGCCATTGTAAAAAAATACTATTCACTGAATATGGGATTTGTTATTTTCGCTTTTAATTGCTTGATCATGTTGATTGCTGCATCACTTTTTGGGGTCAAGCTGGCGATGCTTACGTTAATCTCCATGTATGTCAGCTCTAGTCTTACCGATAAAGTTGCGGCTGGTTTTAATAATAAAAAAACAGTGATTATCATTTCAAATCAAACGGCAGCAATTGCTGAAGGCATTATCAGCGAAATTGGGCGTGGGGTTACTTTTTTGAAAGCAGAAGGTGCATTTACGCATCAACATAAAGACGTCATTTTTGTTGTAGCTAGTTTGATGCAGTTCGGAAAAATTAAATTGATTGCCAACGCGATTGATCCAATGGCGTTTATGATCATACAAGATGCCAATGAAGTCATGGGGCGAGGTTTTACTTTACCGGGAACTGCCCTCGAAGAAAAATTAAAATTAAAAAATTTGCAAAAACAGCCTACTGACTCTTAATCAGTAGGTTGTTTTTATGTAACCGTTCAATAACTTTAATAAATTCGATATTGTAGGAATGTGATAATACTTTGCTTTTAGGACGTTATTTGATAATATAATAAGATAAGCGCAGAAGAAAGATTATATTGATAGGTGGATTACAATGCATAGTATGAATAAATTGATTGAAACAGCGCGTGGGACGGTTAAAGCAGAGCTAGTATTAAAAAATGCGCAAGTTTTTAATGTATTTACAGGGGAATTTCTAAAAGGTGATGTAGCAATCGTAGACGGTCATATCGCAGGGGTCGGTAAGTATGAAGGTGTAGAGGAATTGGACTTAGATGGAAAATATCTTACACCGGGCTTCATTGATGGGCATGTACATATTGAAAGTTCTATGCTTAGCCCGAGTGAATTTGCGCGGGCCATTTTACCGACAGGGACTACAACGATTGTTGCCGATCCGCATGAAATTGCCAACGTTGCGGGAATGAAAGGCATTGAATATATATTAGATGCGACAGAGAATATACCATTATCTGTTTATGTTATGTTACCTTCTTGTGTGCCGGCAAGTAATTTGGAAAATTCGGGAGCAGAATTATTGGCGCATGATTTAGAAAAATATATGCAGCATCCAAGAGTTTTGGGCTTGGGTGAAATGATGAATTATCCGGGGGTTATTTTTCAAGATGAAAAAGTCATCGAAAAACTAAAATTAGCGAAACATAAAAAAATCGACGGACATGCACCGGGGGTAAGCGGCAGTGATTTGATGGCGTATGCAGCGGCTGGGATAAAATCCGATCATGAATGTGTAACAGCCGAGCAGGCGATGGATCGTTTGCGTGCTGGAATGCATGTAATGATTCGTGAAGGGTCGGCAGCGAAAAATTTATTAAACTTACTGCCGGCAATCAATCGCTATACTTCGCAGTTTTGTTTGTTTGCTGCGGATGATCGACATCCGGCAGATTTAATTGCAGAAGGACATGTGAATCATATGGTTCATTTAGCAGCACGGTCAGGTGTGGATTTGCCAACGGTTTTGCAAATGGCTACAATTAATGCTGCAAGCTATTTCAATCTTGAGGAAATTGGAGCGATTGCACCAAATTACAAAGCGGATATACTCGTTTTCGATGATTTAGAAAATTGGAAACCGAGTCTTGTTTTAAAGAATGGTATTGTTGTGGCTAAAAATGGCAAGGCATTATTTGAGAGTAAGGATATTGCGGATAAAGCGATGAAAGCAACCATGCATTTAGCTGAAATTGACAAGACGAAACTGCGTATTCCGGCGCCAACGAGTAAAGCACGTGTAATTGGGCTAGTTCCGCATCAAATTGTAACAAAAGCATTAGAAAAAGAAGTGGATCGGGTAGACAATTTTTTTGTTACAAATATTGCAGAAGATATTTTGAAATTAGCCGTATTTGAACGGCATAATAATTTAGGAAATATCGGTGTAGGTTTGGTGCATGGATTTGGTTTAAAACGCGGTGCAATTGCATCGACAGTAGCGCATGATTCGCATAATCTGATTGTCATTGGTACGAATGATGAAGATATTTTAACGGCAGCAAACGCATTAAAAGAAATTCAAGGTGGGATTGCTGTAGTATGTGACGGGAAAGTTTTAGATACACTTGCTTTGCCGATCGGCGGGCTGATGTCTGATCAAGATGTCCATACAGTCGCAGAAAAAGTGGAGAATTTAAAAACGCTGGCTTATTCATTGGGCGTTTCTGAATCGTATGATCCATTTTTAACGCTGGCATTTTTAAGTTTGCCAGTGATTCCAGAATTAAAATTAACTGATTTGGGATTAGTGGATGGTAATGCATTTAAAATAGTACCTGTTGCTGTCGAGACAAGCAATTTGTGAGGAAGATTTGATGAGTAAATTTAATGATATAGCATTTATACTTTTTTTAGCCTGGCATGTAGGAACTAGACAATGGCCAATGGGAGATACATTTCAAACCGTAATGGATATTCTTTTTATTAGCATTGCAGGATTGATTGTTTTTAAATATTATGTTTTATATAAAAGAAAAAAAGATCAAGGTGCAATAAAAGAAAATAAAAGGAAAGCAAGGATTCCAGCACGTAATAAGAGACGCAAGAAATCATGATCGTATTCGAAATGAAGATGTAACAAGAAAGCGCAGGCATAGAAATGGTGCTTTTCTTCTCAAGATGGATATTACAATGCACCTTGTAGTATCCCTCTAGTATCTTGACAAAGTTGAATTTTAAGGATTATCCTTATCAACGTACTCGTATAGTCGATTAAATCAAAACGCATAGGACGATTGCAGGACAGTTTCTGCCAAATAAAACTATGGTCATGCAGTTATGCAGTAAATCGCATGATCAGGATACTGTAAATTTAGACTTGGTAAACTACAGATATCTTGTGTTACGCAAATATTGGGATGAAATAGGAGTTAAGACGATGTTAATACAACAAATAATAAATAGCTTACATAAAGTAAGACGGCAAAGTCCGTTAATTCATCAAATTACAAATTATGTGAGCGTAAATGATTGTGCAAATATTACTTTGGCAATTGGTGCATCTCCGGTTATGGCACACGATGTAAACGAAGTGGAGGAAATGGTGAGCCACGCGAAAGCCTTAGTGCTCAATATTGGTACATTGCAAGCGCAAACAGTAGAAGCAATGCTTCTTGCAGGGAAAAAAGCAAAGACTTGTAAAATTCCTGTTATTTTTGATCCGGTAGGCGTTGGCGCTACGTTATATCGAACTAAAACTGCAAAACGTATTCTTGAAGAAGTAAAACCAGATGTTATTCGCTGTAATTTATCAGAATTAAAGGTATTATGTGGTTTAGACACTGATGTGAAAGGTGTTGACTCAGTAGCTGAGATGGAAGGCGGCGAAGCAGCAGCAAAAGCTTTAGCAAGAGAAATTGACGGGATTGTAGCCGTTACAGGAAAAATTGATATTATTGCAAGTAAAAATAGACATTGTCATATTCATAATGGACATACTTTTTTAACCCGTGTTACGGGGACTGGATGTATGACTACTGCACTAACGGCAAGTTTCTGTGCAGTTGAAGATCCGTTTGTAGGGGCTGCCGCTGCCGTTTTAAGCATGGGGATTGCCGGAGAAATTGCAGTAGAATCACTACTGGAAGATGAAGGAATCGGAACGTTTAGGGGAAAACTGTTCGATGCCATATTTAACTTAAACGATGATATAATAAAACGCTACGCAAGAGTAATAGAGCAGGGGGAATAACTTTGAATTTAAAAAAGATGACGATTGCAGCAATGTTTATGGCAATTGGTGTAGTATCAGCACATTTAGTTTATATCCCAGTCGGTTTTGCAAAATGTTTTCCCGTGCAGCATGCAATCAATGTACTATTAGCCGTTTTACTGGGTACTCGTTATGCGGCTAGTGCTGCATTTGGAGTGTCCTTGCTTCGTAATCTTCTAGGAACAGGCTCTGTTTTAGCTTTTCCGGGCAGCATGATTGGGGCGATTTTAGCGGGTGTTCTTTACAAGAAAACGGGGCATATTTATGGAGCAATTCTTGGCGAGGTCGTTGGCACTGGCATAATTGGTGGATTGGTTGCATATCCAATTGCAAAATTTTTATTGGCGTCAAATGCAGGTGCATTTTTCTTCGTTATGCCATTCCTTGTAAGTACGATTGGCGGTAGCGTGATCGCATATGTAATTTATCAGACACCAATAAAAAAAGTCTTTGCAAATTTTGTACATAAAGTATAAAGGGGAGCGATAAAATGCAAGAAGCGGCAGTTTCTTATTTATTAAATAGTGGGTTCGCAGTAAAGATCAATAGAACTTTACTCGTTTTTGATTATTACCTTGATCCGGAAAATACGATTCCACAAGCTATTAAAGAAAGTGATACGGTATATTTTTTTAGTTCACATCGTCATTTTGATCATTTCAATCCATTAATTGGTCAATTTGAGGCTCAAGTAAAACAATACTTTTTGAGCTTTGATATTGAAAATGAAAAAGGGGCAAAACAGATTCCCGCAGATAAAAGCGTATATTTAAAAGCGTATGATTCTTATCATCATGATGAAATAAAAATAAAAACATATAGCTCAACCGATGAAGGGATTTCGTTTTTGGTAGAGATTGCAGGTTGGAGCATTTTCCATGCTGGTGATTTTAATTGGTGGCACTGGAAAGGCGATCTAGAGGAAAATATAAAATTCGCGAAAAATGGTTTTATGAAACAACTTAAAAAAATGTTTGATTTGTCAGCAGATATTGCTTTTTTCCCAGTAGATAGTAGAATGGAAGAATTTTCTGATCTTGGGGCAGGTGAATTCTGCAAAGTAACGAATGTAAAAAATCTAATTGCGATGCATGCACATGGCGTTGTTTGGGAACCAAAAGCTGATTTTTTTGCGGAGGGCAAGGCAATTCCTACTTGGTGCCCGGTTAAATCCGGCGATACAAGAAAATTTAATAAATAATAGGGGTGTTGATATGCAGAAAAAAGGAATTGTACTATTGTTGGTTAGTATGATGCTTTTTGTTACGGTTGGTTGTTTTGGCAATAGCAGTCAGAAACAAGAGGAACAAAAAAGCCAAGGGTTAAGTAATGGTATGAAATATAGTGATATGGCAAAAGAGACGAAACCGCCCGTGAATCAAAAAAATCGGATTGCCGTATTTGATACGAATCAAGGACAATTTCAAATTGAATTATTTGAAGATAAAGCGCCAATTACAACAAAGAACTTTATTACATTAGTAGAAAAAGGTTTTTATAACGGATTGATTTTTCATCGCGTGATTGATGGATTTATGATACAAGGCGGAGATCCAAACGGCAAGGGATCTGGAGGACCAGGTTATACGATACCTGATGAATTTCATCCAGATTTACGCCATGATCGTGCTGGTATTTTATCCATGGCCAACGCTGGTCCGAATACCGGCGGATCTCAATTTTTTATCACCCTAGGCCAAACACCTTGGTTAGACGGAAAACATTCTGTATTTGGTGCAGTCGTTGATGGAATGGATATCGTTAGAAAAATTGGTAAAGTAACAACCGGTGCAAACGATAAACCTGTTACAGATGTTGTTATTCAAAAGATCACAATTATAGAAGGTAAATAGTGAACGCATTTACTTATATCGTGGAATGTATAGATGGAACTTTATATACTGGCTGGACAGTAGATCTAGAAAAACGTGTGCTAGCCCATAACAACAAAAAAGGCGCGAAGTATACACGCAATCGCATACCAGTAAAACTTGTCTATTATGAAACGTTTACGAATAAAATAGAGGCGCAGCGTCGTGAATATGAAATTAAACAATTGAAGCGAGAAGAAAAACTAAATCTAATTTCTGCTTGCAATCAAAAGGCAGCCAGCATAAAATAGCGTTTTCGCTATCTATGTTGGCTGTCTTTTGGATTCATATATGATTTTAATTTTAAATAAGCGAAAGCAAAGCATCCTAATATAAATGGAAAAAGGCAGATGACCCCACTGCTGAAAAATAATAGGGAGCAGATACAAAAGGTTAAACATGCACACCACCATACAGGAGACCATTTCATTAAAAGTTTTATTCCGGCCGCCATAGAAATTACATAAGAAAGCAAAAATACAGATCCAGGAAATTTTAATAATTGATTTAAATCTGGAGCAAAAAAGACGAAATAAAGTAAGACGAAAGCGAAAGCAATTCCTAAGGCAAAGAGCGCGTTCATTGGTGTCTTGTAGTTAGGATGTAATCTAGATAGCGTTTTTGGAAATGAACCATCACGTGCTTCATGATAGATAATTCGCGAAAAACCGGCAATATTGGCATGAATAGAAGAAAAGGTGATGAACACGCTTAAAAGAGCAATGATAGAGCCCGCAGTTTTACCAAAAGATAAAGCAATAAGTGAACTTAATGATGTAATAGAGTCTGATGAAAGATATATATTTGTGCCGATGGTTACGAAAGAAATTGCTACATAAAGAAAAGTAATAAATAAAGCTGAGAGAAAAAGGCTAATGGGGATGTCGTGTGATGGATTTTTAAATTCCTCAGCTAAAGGGCAAATCAATTCAAAACCAGCAAAAGCGAAAAAAATTAAAGGAAAAAGCGACATGGTAGATGAAGTACCATATGGATTAAACGGTAAGAAGTAATCTAACTTAACATGAGGTAAAGAAGTTGCAATAACAATGCAAAGAACGGTGATAATTAATATGACAACGCTAGAACTAACCTTTGAAGAAAGATCAATCCCATGAATATTTAAAAATATTGAAAAGTAAAGCATAGATGCTGCAACTAGAACCAATTGCGTAAAGCTCAACGGAAATACATAGCCTAAATAATAGGCACCGCTCAGTGCTACGGAAGGAAGTCCGATCGGAATAGAACCCATAAGTATCCAGCCTATAATGATTCCGGATTTCTTGCCAAATGCTTGTTCTACGTATGAACAAATACCACCTGCTTTTGGTATGTTTGCTGCTAAATTGCTTAAAACAAGAACGATAGGAAATGCAAGGAAAGATGTAATTATCCAAATAAGCAAGGAAGCTGGACCGGCTTGCTGTGCGCTTAAAGATGGTAAGACCAATATGCCGCAACCGATAACAGCCGATATGGATAGCATGGAACCTTCTTTCCAAGTTAAAACTTTATTTAAATTTGTTTTTGACATCACGTAATCCTTAGTTTGATTAAACTGATAAATTAATGCATTGAATTTACTGTGACTTTATATTAGCATAAATAATAAAATCAATAAAATTGAATTATTTGAAGTGTAAGTTCGATTTTATTGAATTGAATAAATGTAAAGTGAGCATTTGTTATATGGAACTAAAAAATTTGAAAACCTTTGTTAAAATAGCCCAATATAAGAGTTTCTCAAAAACAGCAGAATATTTAGGCTATGCACAATCAACAGTTACCACACAGATTAAATTATTAGAAGAAGAATTGGAAACTAAGTTATTTGAACGAAGTGGACGGTGTGTTGAACTTACAGCACATGGAGAGCTATTCTTAGAATATGCGGAAAAGATTTTATTACTGAGTGAGAAGGCAAAAAATGTGCTTGATGAAAAAAACACACCCAAGGGAACATTAAGAATAGGCGTAGTAGAATCAATTTGTACTTTAAAACTTCCTGAATTATTAAAAATTTATCATCTCAAATACCCAGAAGTTGATATTGTCATTAAATTAGGATTTTGTGCTGAATTAAGAAAAATGTTAAAAAACAATAGTGTTGATGTGGCTTTTATGTTGGATCAAGAAATAAGACAAGATGAATTTGTTTCAAGTCTTTCAATAAATGAACCAATGGTAATTTTAGCAGCAGCAAATCATCGATTTCGTAACAAAATTAGTTTGACGATGAAAGACATTGCCAATGAACCTCTCATTCTTACTGAAAAAGGTTGTAGCTATCGGTGTGCTTTGGAAAATAGATTTTATAAGAATCATTTACAGCCGCATATTGCGCTTGAGGTCGGAAATATTGAAACAATAAAAAGCTTTGTAAAGAGTAACTTAGGAATTACTCTATTACCACGTATGACGGTCACAGAAGAATTAGCAAAGAAAGAATTGGTCATTTTAAACGTTGAAGAATGTGATATAAAAATGAACAGGCAAATTATCTATCTTAAAAATAAGTGGATAACAGCTGCAATGCAGTCTTTTATTTCTCTGGCGATTGAATTGGAGAATGTAAAAAAATAATAAAATTTGTTGAATTTTAAATAAAAAGTGTTGACAGTAATATTTTATTTATGCTAATATAAATAAGTCGCCAATGACAGTGATTGATTACTGCAGTGTACGACGATGAAGTTTAAAAATATATTGACACGGATTTTTAAATGTGTTAATATATATAAGCTGACAACGAAGATTGCCAGCAAGTGTTCTCTGAAAACTAAACAATGTAGATGAAATAAATGCCAGATGTGCGGTGTCTATCGTAAGATAAACACAAAACAAAAACAATTTCTTTTAAAAAGAAACAAGATATTAATTGAGCCTTTTAGGCTTTCTAATAATAAATTTATTGGAGAGTTTGATCCTGGCTCAGGACGAACGCTGGCGGCGTGCCTAACACATGCAAGTCGAACGGA